>JASHTF010000114.1 GCA_030040715.1 Gammaproteobacteria bacterium
GACCGGCGCCGCTTTGACGCGGATCGCGGTGCTGACGATGCAAGCGTGCGCACTGTCACTACTGCTCGTCAGTGGCTTGATTCGCCTGCGGCTCGGCCGTTAGGCTCACTCGGCGTGGCGAGCACCAAGGTTCCCACAGGTCTTTCGACCGGCGACGGCGCCGGTTCTGACGCCGGCGCCAGCACAGCTGCTGCCGCTGCTGCCGCCGCTGATCCCATGACCACCGCTGTCGAGCGGCGCACCGAGCGGCTCAATACCAAGGCGGCCGGCATCATCGCCCTGGCGGTGATGTGCAGCCGCGTACTCGGACTGGTGCGCGAGCAGGTCTCGGCGGCGCTGTTTGGCGGCGGCGGCGCGATGGACGCATTCACGGCGGCGTTTCGCATCCCCAATCTGCTGCGCGATCTGTTCGCCGAGGGAGCGCTATCGACCGCGTTCGTGACCGTGTTCAGCAAGACTGTCGCGCGCGGTGGCAACGAGGCGGCCTGGACGCTCGCGAACAAGGTCGCGACCCTCACGCTGGTCGTGCTGAGCGCGCTGTGCGTGCTCGGCATCGTGTTCTCACCGCAGCTGGTCGCCGGATTTGCGCCCGGATTTGCGCCGGCAAAGGCGGCGCTGACGGTGGAGCTGACGCGCATCATGTTCCCCTTCATCCTGCTGGTGTCGATCGCGGCGTTGGTGATGGGCATGCTGAATGCGCGCAACGTGTTCGCGATGCCGGCGCTCGCCTCGAGCTTCTTCAACATCGGCTCGATCGTCGGCGGCGTGTTGCTCGGGGCCTGGATCGATCGCTCGTTCGGGCCACGAGCGCTGGTCGGACTGGCCATCGGCACCGTGATCGGTGGAGCAATGCAGCTCGGGGTCCAGTTGCCGCCGCTGCGGCGCCTGGGCTATCGCTTCCGGCCGGACTTTCGGTGGCGTGATCCGGGCATCAGCGCGATCCTGGCGCTGATGGGGCCGTCGGTCATCGCCGCCAGCACCACGCAGCTGAACGTGCTGATCAATTCGATCTTTGCCTCCACCCTCGGCAACGGACCGATCTTCTGGCTCTCGATCGCGTTTCGGCTGATGCAATTGCCGCTCGGCCTGTTCGGAGTTGCACTCGGTACGGTGACCTTGCCGCTGCTGTCACGGCTGATCGTCGCCGGCAATCGAAGCGCGTTTCGCACCGAGCTGTCGCGCGGCATGCGGCTCGCATTCCTGCTGACTCTGCCGGCCACCGTCGGCCTTATCGTGCTGGCGGGCCCGATCGTCTCGGTGCTCTATCAGCACGGCCGCTTCGATGCCTATCAGAGCGCGCAGGCCGCGGATGCGCTGCGCTTCTACGCCATCGGGTTGTGCGGCTATGCCGCGCTCAAGGTGCTGGTGAACGCCTTCTACGCGCTCGACCACCGCAAGACACCGATGGTCGTCAGCTTCGGAGCGGTGCTGTTGAACCTGCTGTTCAATTGGATCTTCACCTTCAAGCTGGGCTGGGGTACGCGCGGGCTGGCGCTCTCGACCGGTCTGGTCGCAAGCTGCAATTTCCTGGTGCTGTATGCGCTCATGCGCCACCACCTCGGCCGCCTCGAGACGCGTCGCATGATCGCGATGCTCGCCAAGGTGGCCGCTGGCTGCGCGCTGCTCGCGCTACTGTGCTGGGCCTCGGCGCACTGGCTGCTCGGGCAGTGGGCGACCCAGGCTTTCATCAGCAAGGCCGGCTGGCTGCTCCTGACCGTGCTGGTCGGCGCGGCCGCGTTCGTCGCGTGCGGGATGGCACTGCGCATCGAGGAGCTGCACGATATGGCCGGCGTCCTGCGCCGGCGTTGGCAACGGGCCTGATCGTCAGCTGCTCGCCGGCCGGGGCGCGCTGCAGACCGGCTCGCCCTTATCAAACACGATGTGCCAGTCCTTACCCTCGAGGCGCCAGATCGAGGTGAAGCGCGCGATGGCCTTGCCTTGCTGAATGATCGGACCCGTGCTGAGCGCCAGCTTGCCGTCGGGCGTGACCTCCACGTGATCCGGCTGCCACGCGAATGGTGCCCGCCGGCCGGCGAAGAACGGCGCCCAGACGTTGGCGATTTCGGCCACGCCGTGCTCGACCATGTTGCCGCTGAAAAAGACCGAGTCGGGCGACAGGAACGTGAGAAAGCCCTTCAGGTCGCGGTTTGCCATGGTCTGTGCAAAGGCGCGTTCGCGCTCGGTGACCTGTGCGATCGCCGCGGCGTTCTCGGCGCTCCCCGGAGGAGTGCTCGGGATGGCCAGACCTCTGGAGGAAGCCGCCTGGCTCCTCGACGCGCTACGCGTTTGAGGACTGGAGGCGCAGCCGCTCAGCAGGGCCAGCGCGCTGAGCGGTAGTATCAGGAGCTGTCGGATCAGGGGCGGTCTGCTTTGGATCATGGGAGGTGAGTCTCTGCAGCTTGGGTCAGTCGCGGCTCAGCCGCTTCCGTGGGAATATCGCCGTCGGCAGTCGCAATTGTGGCGCTCGCCGTAGATGGCAACATTGCCTAAGCGACTCGGAGAGCACAACCGATGTGGTGGCAGGACCAGATCCGCATGACGACCCGCGGCCGCGGCTTTCATACCCTGACCGACGAGATCGCAACCAAGGTACGCGAGTCAGGCGTCGAGACCGGGCTGTGTCACCTGTTCCTGCGCCACACCAGCGCGGGCCTGTGCGTCACCGAGAACGCCGATCCAGAGGTGCAGCGCGATCTGGAGCGCTTTGCGCAGCGCCTCGCTCCCGACGGCGACCCCCTGTTTCAACACGACGCGGAAGGAACCGACGACATGCCGGCGCACGTGCGTAACCTCGTGCTCGGGTATCAATTGACGGTGCCGATCCACGCCGGACGACTCGGCCTCGGTACCTGGCAAGGTATCTATCTTTGGGAGCATCGGCGCAGCTCCATGCGCCGCGAGCTGTTGGTGACTATCTGCGGGCAGTCAGGAAGCGCCGCGCTCAACAAACTCTAACCAGACCCACATACCAGACGCACATGCCAGACGCGCGTACCAAACGCGCACACCAAACGCGCGAATACCGGACGCATACTCACCGTGCGTGGGCGCAGGCAGCCACCCCTGGCTGCTGCGCCCACGTAGCGTCGGTCTCGGCTCTCAGTCGTCCCAGCGAGCGCGAAGCGATCAGCTTGAGGGCGGCATCACCTGACCACGGACCTCACCGGACGGGTGATCCGCGGTGTGAATGTTGATGTACAGCCCGCCGTCCATCAGCATCTTCGCCTGGTCGTCGGTGAGAGTGGCATGTCCCTTGATCGGACTCGGGTTGTCCTTGCTGCCCTTCATGGTCAGCCAGACCACAGGCTTGCCGTTTGCGCCCGATGCACCCGCATGCAGATGCGCCATCGTGACGGGCGAGGACAATCCGCTGTAAGTGATGGTCCAGCTCAGCCGGTGAGTCGTGGCGTTGTACCGGAAGTCAGCCGTGCCGGTGCCCTGGGTGTCCACTGCCGGCACCTGTTGCGATCCCGAGAGCTGCGTCTGGAAGGACTGGGAAGCGGCCAGTGTCGGTGCTGCCCAGAGCGCGGCGCCCAAGCACATCGCCGGGACGATCAAGCGTTGGAACATTGCAATCCTCATTTCTTCTGCTCCTTGAACGGTTGCGATGATTTGCTTATGTAACGCAAGAGAGGTGGTCTCATGAGGCCCCTCGCATAAACGGGTGTATTTTATGCGCCGCTGGACGGATCGTCAGCAGGCTGTCCAATGCGGTAAAAAGGAAGCCGTGGGCGCATCTAATTCGTTGAATGAGCGAGTATTTTTCGAATCCACCCGACGGCTACGCCAAGTTCCGGCCGCGACCGACTGGCGTTCTTTGCGACGATCGTGTCGGGAACTCTCGCCCCCGTTCGGTTGTCCTGGGAGTCCGTAGGTGCAGATCGAATTCCAAGCGGCATATGGCTGATGAATGCGTGCGAGCTTTCGGGTACAGCCCGCAAGGTCGGCGCTCGCCTGCGCGCGCGCGTACTCGGAAGCCGAAGGTCAGTTAGATGATATCGGTGCAGAATTTGACCCGGCGCTATGGCGAGTCCATCGCCGTCGACGACGTGAGCTTCCAGACTTCCCGCGGCGAGGTGGTGGGCCTTCTCGGCCATAATGGCGCGGGCAAGACCACCATCATGCGCATGCTGAGCGGGTTCCTCGAGCCCACCAGTGGGTCGATCCAGGTCGACGCGCTATCGATGGGCCCCGACACTGCGGCAATCCAGCAGCGCATCGGCTACCTGCCCGAGAATTGTCCCGCTTGGCCGGAGATGACGGTCAGCGAATTCCTGGAGTTTCAGGCCGAGCTGCACAATGTGCCGCGCGAGCAGCGCGCGCACGCCATTGCCTCCGTCATCCGCCGTACCGAGCTCACGGACCGGGCGACGCAGCCCATTCAAACGCTGTCACGCGGCTACCGCCAGCGCGTCGGCGTCGCGCAGGCGATCCTGCACACGCCGGACATCATCATCCTCGATGAGCCGACCAACGGCCTCGATCCGACGCAGATCCTGCACATGCGCGCGTTGATTCGCGAGCTGGCGCGGAACGCGACCGTCATCGTCTCGACCCATATCCTGCAGGAGGTGCAGGCGGTGTGCGAGCGCGTGTTGATCCTGCGCAGTGGGCGCAAGGTCGTCGACGCCCGACTCGACGAGCTGCAACAGGCGGCGCAGCTGCTGGTAACGCTCGATCGTGATGAAAGGGCCGCACTGCCGGTGTTGCAGGCCGTCGCGGGAGTGAAGGCGGTACGGCTGCTGTCGGCCGAGGGCGGCCGCTACCACTATGCGCTGCAGGCCGACGAGGCCCAGGCGCCGGCCGTCAGCCGCGCGCTGCTGCAAGCGGGATTCGCGCTCTACCGGCTGAGCAGCGAGCAGCGCACGCTCGAGTCGCTGTTCGCGGAGGTCAATGCTGTCGACGGCACGAAGGAGACGGCACGTGCTGCGTAAGATCATCCGGATCGCGGGCCGGGAACTGACCGGCTTCTTCGCCTCGCCCGCCGCGGTGCTGTTTCTCGCCGCATTTCTCGGCGTCACGCTGTTCATCTTCTTCTGGGTCGCCACCTTCTTCGAGCGCAACCTCGCCGACGTGCGGCCGCTGTTCCAGTGGATGCCGGTGCTGCTGATCTTCCTGGTGGGCGCGCTGACCATGCGCTCCTGGGCCGAGGAGCGCCGCTCCGGTACGCTCGAGCTACTGCTCACCTCGCCCACAGCGCCGACCGAGCACGTGCTCGGCAAGTTCCTCGGCGCGATGGTTCTGGTGCTGATCGCGCTCGCGCTCACGCTGCCGCTGCCGATCACCGTATCGTTTCTCGGGGCGCTCGATTGGGGCCCGGTGATCGGCGGTTATGCCGCGGCCATCGTGCTCGCCGCCTCCTATGTGGCCATCGGCCTGTGGGTCTCCAGCCGCACCGACAACCAGATCGTGAGTCTGATCCTCACGGTCGTGATCGCGGGGCTGTTCTATCTGATCGGCTCCGACGCGCTCGTGGCGCTCGGCGGTTACCGGACGGCCGAGTGGCTGCACGCGCTCGGTGCGGGCTCGCGCTTCGCCTCGATCCAGCGCGGCGTGCTCGACCTGCGCGATATTTATTACTACCTGTCGATCACCGCGACCTTCCTGCTGCTCAATCGCCTGGCGCTCGAGCGGCTGCGCTGGGCCGGCAATCCCTCGAGCGCCGATCACCGGCGCTGGTATTGGGCCGTGGGACTGCTGTCCGCAAATCTGCTCGGGGCGAATCTGTGGCTCGGGCGAATCACGTCGGCACGCGTCGATCTGACCGCCGGACACATGTATACGCTCTCGGACGCGACGCGTGGCTACCTCACGCAGTTGCAGGAGCCGCTGGTGATTCGCGGCTACTTCAGCGCCGCGACCCATCCGCTGCTCGCGCCGCTGGTGCCGCAGCTGCATGACCTGCTGCAGGAGTACGCAGTGGCCGGCGGCAGCAAGGTGCACGTGGAATTCGTCGATCCGCACGATGACGCCAAGGTCGAAGCCGAGGCCGGCAGCCGCTACGGCATCCGTCCGGTGCCGTTTCAGGTCTCGGGCAAATACAGCTCCCAGATCGTGAACAGCTACTTCGACATTCTCGTGGCCTACGGCGATCAGTATCAGGTCATCAACTATCGCGACCTGATCGACGTCAAGGTGCGCGACGAGCAGCACTTCGATGTCGAGCTGAAGAATCCCGAGTACGCCATCACCAGTGCGATCCGTAAGGTGTTGCTGAGCTACCAGGGTGGCGGCAATCCGTTCGACGCCGTCGAGCGGCCGCTGACCTTCACCGGCTACCTGACGGCGACGGCGAACCTGCCCGAAGGGCTGCAGAGCGCGCGCGCGTCGCTCGAGCACGCGCTCCAGCAGGTGCAGCAGGAGGCCGGCGACAAGCTCAAGGTCGAGATTCAGGATCCGAGCGCCGACAGCGCGCTCGCCTCGCGTCTCACGCGTGACTATGGCTTTCGACCGATGGTGGTCAGTCTGCTCGATCCGAAGTCGTTCTGGTTCTACATGACGCTGAGCAGCGGGCGCCAGACCGAGCAGGTGCCGCTGCCGCCGGCGGCCGACCAGGCGAGCTTCAAGAGCGCGATCGAGGACGCGGTGAAGCGCTTCTCGCCCGGGATCCTCAAGACCGTGGCGGTCGTCAGTCCGCCCCCCACCGAGCCGAGCCAGTTCAGCCAGTTCATGCCGCAGAGCGCCTCGTTCTCGGTGCTGCGTAACGCGCTGAGCACCTCGGTGCGCTGGCTCGACACCGACCTGCAGTCGGGTCAAGTGCCGAATGACGCCGACATGCTGATGGTTCTCGATCCCAAGAACTTGGATCAGAAGCAGGTATTTGCAATTGATCAGTTCCTGATGCAGGGAGGCACGGTCCTGATCGCCACCTCTCCGACCGATGTGCAGCTGGGTCGTTCGCTGAGCAGCGAGCCCGTAAAGACCGGGCTCGAGGATTGGCTGCGTGGCAATGCGGTCTCACTCGGGCCGGGATTGATGCTGGATGCGCAGAGTGGGGCGCTTCCGATTCCGATCCAGCGCAACGTCGGCGGCTTTACGGTCGAGGAAATCGAGCTCGCGACCTATCCCTACATCGTCGACGTGCGCGGCAGCGGTCTCGATACCGCCAGCCCCATCACCAGCGGGCTGGGCCAGATCGAAGTGCCGTGGGCTGCGCCCATCGCCGTGGACGCGGCGCGCGACCAGGGGCGCAAGGTAACCGTGCTGCTGCGTTCCTCGCCCGCGAGCTGGGCCTCGAGCTCCTCGAGCCTGGTGCCCGACTATCGCGCCTATCCCGCGTTGGGATTCGCCACGCCCGGTCGTCCGGAGTCGCAGCCGCTCGCAGTCATGCTCGAGGGCCGTTTCGACTCCGCCTTCAAGGGCAAACCCTCACCGCTGCTTCCGGCTACGAGCGCTGCCGCCGATGCGACCGGAGCGAGCGCCGGCAATGACGCTGGCTCCGCGAACGGCGCTGGCTCCGCGAATGGCACCGCTGCGGCGAAGCCCGCTGCCGCCAAGCAGGCTGACCCCCCCGCCAAGCAGGCTGATCCCCCCGCCAAGGGCGATGCCGCGCGCACGGCCCGGCGTGCGAGGGACAAGGTCAATGCCAAGGACGCTGCGCGCGCCGGTGCGAGCAAGACCTCCGCCACCCCGGCTGCCGCAGATAAGACCGGCAGCGGCGCGAGCAGCGCCTCTTCGAGCGCGCCGGCCGCACTCGACGCTGTGCTCGATCATTCGCCCGCTTCCGCCCGGCTGGTCCTGGTCGGATCGAGCGCTCTGTTCACTGATCAGGCGATCAATCTGATCGGCCAGACGCTCGGCACTCCCGACACCAAGCCGGTCGAATTCGCTCAGAACCTCATCGATTGGTCACTCGAGGATCAGGGGCTGCTCGCGATCCGCAGTCGCGAGCACTTCGCCCGCACGCTGCGCCCGCTGACACGCGGCGGCGAGCAGATCCTCGAGTACCTCAATTACGCGCTGGCTCTGGGCGGATTGGCCGCGGTGTGGCTGCTCGATCGGCGGCGACGCCATCGCGCAGCGACGCGCCATCTCAGACAGCTGCAGGGCGGTTGATCATGCAACAGTCCATATCGATGCGCTCGACACCACCGCCGTCGTCGGCGTTGCCGATGCAGCGCCGGATACCTCTGCTGGTGCTGCTGCTCGGCGTGCAGCTCGCGCTCGCCGCGGTGCTCGCGCTGCGCAAGGACCCGCTCACAGCTTCGACGCCTCAAACACCGCTGCTCGGCGACGCGGTTGCGAGCGCCGATCACGTGATCATCGATGCCAAGGACAGCGCGCAGTCCGTGGTGCTCGCCAAGAAAAACGACCAATGGGTGCTGCCAAAATACTTCGACGCGCCTGCGCGCGCGACGGCGATCAGCACGATGCTGGCACAGATTGCAGGGCTCAAGCGCGGGCTCCCGCTCGCTACGAGCTCCGCCGCGCTCAAGCGCTTCGACCTCGTGGACGCTGACTTCGAGCGACGCTTGACGCTCAGTCGCGACGGCAAGCCGCTCGGTACACTCTACGTGGGCAGCTCGGCCGGCGTGCACAAGTCCTATGCGCGCACGGCCGCCGATCACGCCACCTACAGCGTCGATCTGGCAAGCTACGAGATCCCAACGCAAAGCAGCGACTGGCTCGACACCGACGTGCTGCGAAAGGATCTCGGGAATCTGACCGCGATCGAGGTCAGCACTGACCCGCATCAGAACCTACAGCTCGTGCACCACAATGCACTGGCCGCCGGCGCAGCAGGGGCCAGTGCAGCAGGGGCCAGCACAGCCGCAGGCGCTGCGGGCGGCGGAGCACAGGCCGCGGCCGGCGCACCGCCGACCGCTCTTTGGACGGCGGCGGATTTGCCTGCCGGCGACCAGGTCGACACCGGGCACGTGGAAGCGCTGGCGCGGGACATTGAGGACCTGCGGGTGGAGAACGTGCTCGGCACGCAAGTGCGACCCGAGTGGCAGCAGGATCATCCGAGCCTGGTGCTGGCGATGAAAAGCGATCGGGCCCCGAGCGCGACCGTCACCTGGACGGTGGCCAAGCCGACCAGCGGCGACTACTACGTGCTCAAGAGCTCGCAGTACCCCTGGTACTTTCAGCTCGACTCGAGCAGCGGCAAGCAACTGATCGACGCCAGCGCTCGCAGTGCGCTGGTCACGACGCCTGCCGCGGCGAAGCCGAAAGTACCGGAGCACTCGAAGGCGACGCACGGCGCGCGCACCTAGGATGCGGAGCCCGGGCGCGCACCGCGGGTGCGCACCGCGGGCGCGGCACCCAGGGCATACACCCATGGCATACACCCAGGGCACGCGCGTTCGGCCCCGACGTGTCCTCCCGGCCGCGATAGGCCGGCGCCTTCAGTCCGTGATTCCTTTGCCGAGTCCGTAGAGGTACAGGTACTTGCGGCGCACGTAGCTCGCCTCAACCAGCGCGAATACCAGCCCGCGCCAGCCATCGAGGAAGCCCAAGCGCAAGAAATAGCCACGAATGAAACGCCACTGCGGGTTGATGAGCACTGGGGCGAGCCCGCAGCGTTGGCCTTCGGCGTGCAGCGTGCGCGCCATCAGCGTCGCATAGCGCTGCATGCGCTCGAGATGATCGCTGAGACTCCGATAGGAATAATGCTCCAGATGACCCCGCAGCCTGCCCACGGGTCCCTGCACGCGGGTGTTCTCGTGGATCTCGCGGCCGCCCCACCCTCCACGGCGCCGATCGAACAGCCGTACCAGCCGATCCGGATAGGCGTTGCCATGACGCAGGAAGCGGCCGAAGTAAGCGGTGATCCGCGGCAGCGACCAGCCGGCGTTATCGGGGAAACCCGCCTCCCGCACCGCCTCGATCTCTCGTCGCAGCGGCGCGCTCACGCGCTCATCGGCATCGAGGCACAGCACCCAGTCGTTGTGGGCGCTGTCGACCGCGAACTGCTTCTGTGAGCGATAGCCGGGCCAGTCGCGCTCGATCACCCGCGCTCCGAGCGCGCTCGCGCGCTCGCGCGTGCCGTCCGTGGAGTGCGAATCCACGACGATGATCTCGTCGCAGAAGCTCACCGACCGTAGGCAATCCTCGATGCGATCCGCCTCACGGTAGGTGATGATGCAAGCTGACAGTCCGAGCCGCTCCGTCACGAGTACCCCGTCGTCGTACTTATGGCGCCACGAATGGTGACCGCATTCTGCACTCGGCCATGGGCGACTCAAGTCCCTATCGCGGGCGCTGCGCCCATGCGGTCAGCCGCTCGATGACGTCGGCCGGCTGAATCAGCTCCATGACCCCCGGCCGATCGATCTTGGTGCGCCAGGGCAGCTCCGCCGCGCTCTTGCCCAGGTAGACCTGCGCGGCCCGATCGAACCGATCCACGCACCACTGGCGGCTGAAGTACGGTCCGCTGCGCGCCGGGTTAGTGGATGCATAGAGCCCGATCACCGGAACGCCCGCCGCCGTCGCCAGGTGCGCCGGTCCCGAATCGGGCGTCAGCAGCAACTCAGCCCGGGTGAGCAGCGCGTAGAACTCGCTCAGCGTATCCTGTCCGACGAGATTTACGCACCGAGCCTGCATCAAGCGCTCAATCTCGGCGCCTGTGCGCTGCTCGAGCTGCGAGCGACCGCCGCACAGCAATACCCGCAGTCCCAGTTTGTTCACCGCGTAGTCGCACACCTGCGCGTAGTACTCCGCGCGCCAGTTGCGCACCGGATGACTCGAGCACGGACTGACGATCAAT
>JASHTF010000115.1 GCA_030040715.1 Gammaproteobacteria bacterium
GCAATTTCCTGTCTATGAGCAGCATCGTGCTCCCTAACCATCGACGGGATGTCGCACAGGAAGACCTTGCCAACTCCTTCTTGTGTTCCACCCCGCTCCCAAGCGTCCTTCGAGAGGCTACGGAGCTTTTTGACATTGCCCATTCGAGCCGTTTTGAAGACCTCCAGTCCTAAGGTCAGGGACAAACTCCGATAATTTCGAGCAGCCGCTACTGCCGCACCATCGAAGTCCGGCAAATGTGGATCCACCTCGCGCTGGAGTCGATCGATTCTTATTGAGAAGCCCTCGCGCTCGAGATCGGCAAGGTGCCAAACCTGCTCGATCGGACTGAATAACCCCTCGGGCCCCGGAAGCGTGATCTGCTCCGGGCTTAACGCCACAAAGGCCCTTTCCAAAAAGGCCGGCATCGACTCCAGTTCCGCAAACAGCGCTTCGCGGCCAATGGCGTCAAGTTTCATGTAAAGCACAGTTATTCTCCTATACCGCGCTGTCCACTGTGGGTCGCGACGACCCGCGGATGAACGCCGCCAACAGCAGCCCACGTCCCGGACGCAACGCTTCGCCTCGCGCACCGACCGCAACGGAGGATGTTGGTACACGCACTTATCTAACCTCCGCAACGTCTGACGCTTTTGAGTATACTCGTGCGGCGCGATGTTGAAGAGCGAACCATTGTTTCGATCGACGGTTACGCGTCCGTAACGACGGATGTCCGGGAAGGGAACGCTATGAAAAACACAGTCGCAAAAATATTGGTTGCTGTGTCCGTTCTGAGTCCGGTGCCGGCATTCTCGCAGACCGGAAACACGGCACCGATGACCGCTACGTACATATTGAAAAAAGACATCGATAAGATCCGCGCAACCGAACAATCTCAGAGAATCCAGGATGAGAACGCGAAGGTTGTTGGTCTCGGGTACGAGAACTTCGCGGTCGGGATTATTCATCGAAGCTCGACGAAAACCCCAGCGTCGCCTGAAGGCGCCGGCGCGAGCGGTGGTGCGGCAGGACAGGCCCAGCCGTGCGGACGTGCAATGGCGACTCTTCCTGCTGGGGGAACGCCGGGAGCCATCACTCACGACTTCCAGACCGAGGGGTATCTCATTATCTCGGGCGGCGGAACGATGTTCACCGACGGCTACATCGTCAACGGGCGGCATAACGACCAGAACCCTCAGGGAGGGCCGAACGGGCCGTCCTGCAGCGGGATGGCCTACGACGTGAAGAAGGTCACCGTAAAGGTCGGTGACGTGGTGATCATCCCACCGGGCGTGGTGCACGGATGGGCCGACATACCCGATCACGTGGACTACCTGAGCTTCCGGCCAACGCAGAACATACTGCAAGCTGGCTGGGTGAATCCGACCATCGCGAAGTGACGCTATCACCTCTCTGCTGTAGGCCACGTGAGAGCTGACTCGCGGCTGCATCGTGGGGGCGCTTGACCCGCGTATACGAGGAGAATCTCAACCTGCCATTGGTGATGGTCATCGTTGCCATTGCCACGATCGGCGGCTTCATGTTTGGCTATGACAGCGGCGTCGTCAACGGCACACAGGTTGGATTGCAAAAGACCTTTGGACTGAGCGAACTGTCGCTTGGCATAACGGTTAGCGCCTTGCTTCCCGGGTGCGCGCTCGGTGCATTTTTGGCGGGCCGTTCCGCCGACGTCTGGGGCCGGCGGCGCATCATGCTGGTGGCGGCGGCGCTGTTCATCGTCAGCGCACTCGGCGCCGGTGCGGCGCAATCCGCCCCCATGATGATGATCGCGCGCTTTGCCGCCGGCGTTGGCGTGGGTGCGGCCAGCATCTTGTGCCCCGCTTATATCAGCGAAGTGACTCCAGCCCGGATTCGAGGCCGGCTCTCGGCCGTACAGCAGGTCATGATCATCGCTGGGCTCACGGGAGCGTTCCTGGCCAACTACTTTTTGGCGCTGACGGCCGGCAGGTCCACCAGCCCGCTATGGATGCATCAGGCGGCGTGGCGCTGGATGTTCTGGATGCAGGTCGTGCCGGCGACCGTGTTTCTGCTGACCCTGTTGCTGATTCCGGAGAGTCCGCGTTACCTGGTGCTGCGCGGGCGCTTCGAGGAAGCCGACTCGGTGCTGACCCGACTGTTCGGGGCAACCGCCGCGGCCGCCAAGCTGGACGAGATCCGACGCTCGCTGTCCGCCGACCACGCCCCCCGCCTCGGCGATCTCGTAGACCGACACTCCGGCCGCATCCGGACCATTGTCTGGGTCGGAGTCAGCCTGGCGACTTTCCAGCAATTGGTCGGCATCAACGTGGTGTTCTATTACGGCGCGGTATTGTGGCAGGCGATCGGGTACAACGAGGCCGATTCATTGAAGATCAACGTGCTGAGCGGATCGCTGTCGGTTGCGGCCTGCCTGATTGCCATCGCACTCATCGACAAGGTCGGTCGCAAGCCACTGTTGTTGATGGGTTCAATCGGCATGACCGTAACGCTCACCTGCATGACGGTGGCATTCGCAACCGGTAGCTTCGTGGCCGGCAGACTCTATCTAGATCATCCGATGGCGCTGCTTGCGCTCGTCAGCGCCAACGCATACGTGATCTTCTTCAACGTCAGCTGGGGCCCGGTCATGTGGGTGATGCTCGGCGAGATGTTTCCCAACCAGATCCGCGGGTCCGGGCTAGCCGTCAGCGGCGCAGCGCAATGGGCCGCCAACTTTCTGATCAGCAGCACCTTTCCGATCCTGGCCCGGTTTGCTGGTTTACCGGTCACGTATGGTTTTTACGCAGCATGCGCCTTCGTATCCATTCTTTTCGTGAGCAAGGCAGTCCATGAGACCCGAGGCACTGAGCTCGAGGATATGATCGGCTAAGGGTCAAACTGACCTCAACTCATCGTCAGTCCCAAGCGCGCGCTCGCACTTGATGACCCCTACACCGCCGCCATTGGTGCCAAGGGGCGACGGGGAGTGATCCAGATCAAGAGCGCCCCCAATATAAAGCTCGCGATAAGACCGAGCGAAGCATCTGCGGCAAAGCTGCCAGCAACACCATGTTTGGCGTATCCCAACCCGTCGATGACCAGCATGTAGGTGATAGGAATATTGAAGCCTGAGATCAATAAACAAAACGTGGTGGCTGCGAGCGGGTTACGACGGCCAATGGTCTCAAAAGTGACCGCGACGGCTGTGGTGACCGCCAGTGCCTGAAATACGTTTTCGCCGACGAAAGCGATCGCAAAAACGGCGGGCGTACGCGGCAGTAGTATGAGCGCCAGCGTAAATAACGCCCCCACCACTCCGATCGTCAAATATAAGAATCGAAGCGGCAACAGGCGATCGATGAGGCGAAACAGCAGACACCCAACAGTCGCACCCAACGAGGTGGCCGCGCCACCGACGAGCGAGACAAAATGGCTCGAAGCGTGAAAGTCATCGCCGACGCCACCAAGAAAGTTGGTCAACGAAAACGTCGCGGCGGGGGCTACGAAAAGTAATATGGCGATCAATACTTCGCGCCGCCTCAGGAGGCTCACGACGTCTTCGAAGAACTGACTAAAGCTCTCGGCGGCGAGGCGACGATCAGGCCCTGGTGCCGGCATAAAAGGGAAAACGGCTATTGGTAGGATTACCACTCCGCCGAGCACAACTGCCGCCAGCTCTGGCGATATGTTCCTTACCAATTCCCCTGTAGCCACTGCCATAGCACCGGCCCCGGCCAGATTGCCTATCGTGACCCACGAACTGAGTGTGTTCTCCTGCTCCGCGCTCGTGATAGTGGATAGCCAGCCTCCAAGTGCGCTTTGATAGAGGGTCGCGAAGAAGCAGCCCGCGACCAGCAGACCTTCTACAAGCGCGAGGTGATCCAGATTACGCAGCGCGATGACGAGCAGTGCAGCAGCTATCGTTGCGCTGGTCACCGAATACCAGCGTCTGCTAAAACGCACATCCAGCACCGGGCTCAGCAGAAAAGTCCAGAATAGTGGTGACACCATAACCGCCGTCATGGCTGCAATGGTCGTCTCGGGAACATGCCGAGCGCTTAGTAGCTGCGGGACCGAAATCATAATAATTCCGGTATACATACCGAAGACGGAGTTGGTTAGTCCCATCAACCACAACGGCGCCACCGATCGAGGCCTCATAGTCTCGTCTCAAATCCGTAGAAGCCCATGGACTTGGACGATAATCAGCGGAATCATCATGTTACGGACAGACGAGCGGCACGGCGGCCACGGATAGCGACAGCTTTAGATCATTTGCCGCTCGGCTTGTCAAACCTGCGATCTTGTGGCGGCCGGTCGAATTGGATGAGCAATTCGCCGGCCGCGTCTCCGGGGTGCTCGCTTTAGTCCAAATTTGCAGGGGATAAACGCGTTTGCATGGGCAGTCGTCCGGGAGAGAGGCGAGTGTAAGCTCACCTCCGTCCAACTTCGCCGGACATGACTCGCTAATTCAGGCTCTTCGGGTTGCCCATTAATGACGTTGTCGATAAATCTGTCGGCTGCCCTTGTTCAGACGCTTGTTCAAATTCTTCTGCTCGCCCTTGGTAATGTGGCCACCATTTTTGGCTTCGTCCCGGTTCAGACTATTCTGCTCACGAGCAAGCTTGGCGTCGTCGTGGGCTGCCTGCTTGGCATTAATCTGGCCGTCCGAAATACCCCGATCAACACGGTTTTCCTGATTATCGATGCGCTGTTGAACTTCATTGATGCGCGGATGACCTGGATCTGGCACGCCAGCGGCATTTTGGGCTATGGCGGTACCGGCCGACCCGATCAACACGGTCAGCGTCAGGTACGTTAGCGCAAGTTTCGGCATGTTCATGACGTCTCCCAGTATGGTTAACAAATTCTGGCCGCGTATGCGGGACATTGCCCCATGGACCCGAGCAAAACTCGTTCTCCGCCAAAACGTGTAGCAGCGCCGATAGTTGACACAAGGGCCGCCGCCTGGAGGTAACGGCGTGCGCAATCGAATAAGCCGCGACACAAAGTGCTCGCTCGGGTATGTGGCAAACGATGATCTATGACCCGGAACCCTGTTCCATTGCTCCAGAGACCGCGTCGAGATCCCGACGTGACATTATTTGAAAGATCGCGCGGATTGCGTGACGTAGTGCAACGTCTGTTATCTTCGGAACCGCGGGCCACCGCGAGAATCGGCCGAGCTTCACGACCGGTAGTTTACGGATGCGACTGAACCTGACAGTGTTAAATTCGGCGGGATTGAGAGCAACCTGAACCTAAGGACGCCCCGGAGGTACGGTCGAAACAGAGCAAAACTCAACAATATGACTCCCGCTATGATGTCGCGGGAGCCGCAGCTGGGCGCCGAACCGAACCAAAATCACCGAAAACTTAGTCCGCTGTAAATCTTGCCGCCAACCATAACAAAATTTACTTTGCCCAGATCGCGAATATTCTCATCGGGTCTCCCTCGTATCGAGATGATGTCGGCGTATTTCCCCGTCTCGAGAGTGCCTACCTCTTTGTCAATGTCGAGAACCTTTGCTCCCATGCCAGTGGCAGCCCCGATAGCTTCCAAGGGAGTGAATCCAGCATTCACGAGATGCTCAATCTCGAGATCCAACAGCCCATGCATATCATCAGTTCCCACACCGATCGGTATTCCTTTATCTTTTGCGAGTTTCAATTGCGCATATCGCTTCCTCAGATATTCCTGCAGGCTTTGATCCTTGGCGATGTCCCTGTTTGCGAGGTCGCGGGCATGATCAACCCACTCTTGAGGGTTATTTGCCTCTGCGTCCAGAAAATGCCAGTCCTGTGGGGTGAATGAAGACGCGTGCATCATCGTCACGTATGTGTTGATGAAGCCCGCGTGCGACTTGAGAAATGAGGCAACAACTTCCGGGGTAAGGTCGTTCGCGTGCTGAATGGAATCGACTCCCCCCTCCAAGGCGAACCGGATCGAGTACGCATCAATGGCGTGAGCGGTAACCTTCAGCCCCAAACGGTGCGCTTCGTCCACGACAGCATCTAGCTCTTCCTTGGTGAAGTTTGTTGCACCTGGGGCGTAGGGATGACCGGCGTTCGGGCCGGTCGGCATGCTGCTGCTGAGCAATATCTTTATGTGATGAGCCCCTTGCTCAAAGTGTTTGCGCACCGCAATTCGCATGGCCCACGGGCCATTGGTCTCAGGTTCAGGACTGTAGCCGCCGGTAGGCATAATCCAAGAACCAGACAAGTACATTCTCGGAGCCGGAATGACTCCAGCATCGGCCATCTGCTTCAGATATAGATCGTTGTCGCCAAGCTCACCCACCACATAATCGGACGTTACTCCTGAAAGAAGGTCCACTCGAAGATCGCGCACCCCACGCGCAGCCTGCATGGCGCTGGGTTCTTCCATCAACCCGATCTCCGTCAGCAGCTCGTTAGGGCCCTTATCGCCGGTGTAAGCTCGAATGCTGGGATGGCTGTGGCCATCAATCAATCCGGGCATCACGGTGTCGGAACTCAGGTCTATGACCCGCGTACCCCGTGGAATCTCTGTACTCGAAGCCTTCCCCACGGCCTCAATGCGCTCGCCGTGCACGATGACGACGGCCTTCTCAATGGCAGCTGCGCCGGTTCCGTCGATTAAACGTCCGGCCTTTATAGCAATGCGCTCCTGGGCGCCCGCGGCCACTGCTCCTAAGCAGATCGGCAGAAGGATCAAAGACATCAGGCTGATACGAAGTGATCGCATAAAGGGCTTCCTTTCGAGTTCAGCGGACCGCGCTAGCGGGGTGCGTTTTTAGCCTAGGGTCGAGGGAATAACAATCCGAGGGTCGTCGCCATCACTGGCCGATGTAGTCCTTGCGGCCGACAGCATCAGGGCGTCTACCAGGCGCACCGCGCCTGAGCCTTTGTGCACCAATACGGGATTGAGATCGCACGCGGTCAGCAGATCGCCGAGATCGGCCGCAAGCTGGGACGTGCGTACCACCAGATCCGCCAACTGGCTCGTGTCGGTTTCGGGCATCAGGTTGCGATAGCCGGCAAGCAGCTTTCCGAGACGAGTCGCCGCAATCATGCTTGCCGCGTCGTGTCTCTCTATCGGCGCCAACCTGACCGCTTTATCGGCCTGCAGCTCCACCATGGTGCCGCCGGTGCCGACCACGACGAGGGAACCGAAGGGGGGCGTAGCCGCGAAGCCTACCATTGCTTCTGCGTCCCCTTGGAATTGTTCCTGAAGCTCAAATCCGGCGATTCGCGCCTGCGGTGCAGCGGCCGCCACATTCGCCGCAATTCGAGCGATGGCATTTTCCAACTCCGAGCGGCCGTCAATTCCGAGCATTACGCCACCGACATCCGAACGATGCAGGATATCCGGCGAAGCGATCTTCACCGCTATCGGAAACCCCACCTCATGCGCCCGCTCCATCGCCTCCCTAACGTCCTTTACCATCACAGAGCGCACGAAAGGCAACCCGTAGGCCTTAAGGACGCGAACGCAAAGCTCCGGCGGTAACGCCCCGGAGACGCGACAAAGTTCCTGGCGCAAATCGTCCGCAGCGGGGCTGTAGAAGGGGCGGTTTGGGCTATGCATTCGCGCCCATCGCTCAGCCATGCCAATTTCACCGATGCCGAGATTCTTGATTGCTATTAAACCGGCGCGTAGCCCTCGCAGTAGCGGGATGCCTGCTTCTGAGAAAACTGTGATGATGCGTTCGTGCAGGGACTCGGACGTTGGCGACACCACCGCCACGGGCTTTGCCGCCTGCTTGCCAACATCCCTGTAGATCCCGATAACTTCCATGTAGCTTTCTAGCCCATACGGGTTGAGACTGACTTGCGCATCCTGGAGCAGTGCCAGGGCGCCAACGGATCTGTCGGCCAGCACGACGCCAAGCGCCTCGGGGACTCTCCGCAGCTCGCGCTGGACCGTGGCACCGAGGTCGACCGGATTCTCGCCGCTGTTACCCGGCAGGAACGACCGAACAGCCTCGCTGGTTTGCGTTTCAAACCGCGCCAGCTTTACATCGGCCTCCTCCGCGATATCGCACGCGAGCGCGGTCTGCCCCCCCGAAATGCCAACGATTGCCACTCCACCTTTACATCCTTTCGTCCTTGCCTGGCTGAAACATTCCAACGAGGCGACGAGCTCATCATAGTCATACACAACTGCGACCCCGCATTCGGCGAAAAAGCGGTAGTAGGCATCGCTGCTGGTTATGAGCGCGCCGGTATGGGCCTTTGCCGCGGCCGAGCCAAGTTCGGACATCCCAACCTTGAGGACGACGAGTCCTTTCCCTGCTACGCGGATGCGCTCGACGGCCGCGGCAAAATCCACGGGATCCTTGACTGCTTCCGCGACGATGCCTACCGTGTCCGTCGCCTCGTCGGACGCGAGCCAGGCAAGGTAATCGGATGCCGCGAGCTGGAATTCACTGCCGACGGTAATGACTTTCGACAGTCCAACCGAAATCGAATTCATCACAGAAATTGCCGCCGAACCCGATTGGGCGATGAGCGAACAACGTCCGGAGCGAATGCGCAGCGCCGGACGGGCGGGATAGAGTCGAACCGAGTCCGAGAAATTGATCAATCCCATGCAATTAGGGCCGTGAATAGCAATTTTACTGGTAGCGCCGAAGGCGCGAATGCTTGCTTCTTCTTCGGCGGAAAAGCCGTTGGCAAATACTATTGCAGAGCGCACATTGGCTTGTTGCAGCGCGATAAGGCTTTCCAGTACGCGCGCTGCCGGGATGGCCACGACTGCCGTGTCCACACCGGGAGGAAGATCGCTAATGGCGCGCAGGGCCGGCAGGCCTTCGATCCTGTCAGCGGAAGGGTGCACAGGTATGACGGTCCCTGGAAACTTCCATTTATGCAGATTGTCGAGGACGACATTGCCCTGTGACGCTCGCTTCGCAGATGCACCGACAACAGCGACCGTTTTTGGCCGAACAAGAGGGGAGACATCGCGGATCAATTTGGTACCCTGGGCACGCTGGCAATGCGAGACTTCGTAGAACTTTACCCGCTAATTCTGCTGTTCTTTGGGAATCCAGACCTCCTGCCAGTTCGGATGTGTGTTGAACGCCACATTAAACTGGGCATCGACGTTTTTTAGTTTGGTCGAGATGGCCTCGAAGGAGCGTGCATTGGTAAGCGTGATTTCATTGATATCGCGCGCGACAATCGCAGCATATTTTGAGTAGACCGCCTTCTGCTTGTCGAGCGGTGTAGCGGCGGCTTCGACGATGAGCTTGTCGAGTTCCACATTGCAGTAGCCGGTTGGGTTGGCGTAAGGGACGCTGCCTTGATTGCAGAGATAGCTTCTGTCAATGCCGAGGACCGGATTGGTTCTGCCCGTCAGCGATATGACGGAGGCATCGAAATCATGTCGCCTGTAGACCTTGTCCGTCCAGATCTGCCCGTCAAGCCCGGCCATCTTGACGTTGAGGCCTATCGCGGTCCACTCCAATTGGACGACCCTGGCGACCCATTCAAATGGTGGCACCGCGGGGTAGGTAAGCTCGATGCTGAAGCGCTTGCCATTCTTTAGCGGATAGCCAGCGGCATCCAGAAGAGCACCAGCCTTCTTGGGATCGTAGGGATAAATTTTGTTGTAGTCGATCGACGCGTCATGCAGGCTCCGGAACTGATAGGGAATGGCGTTGACCGCCTTGTTGGCCATGCCTTGATAGACGTCCTGGACGACGCGGTCGCGGTCGATCGCCTCAAACAGCGCCTGGCGGACCTTCAGATCCTTCATGGGTTCGCGCCGCATGTTGAAGTCAACAACGGCTCGTTCAGGCGCATTGGTTTTGATCTCAACAACCCGGTATTTCCCCGCCTTGGCCGCAGCTTCTGCAGCCGGAACCTGCGCTGCCTCAAGCTGTGTCCAATCGATTTCGCCACTGGCCAGCGCATTGCGCCGTTGTTGGGGGTCTGGAATCAACGCGAACACTACTGAATCGACGTGCGGCTTGCCTTTTTCCCAATAGTTCGGGTTGCGCTTAAAGGTAATTGCGCGACCTGTCTCCAGGGAAACGAATTCAAACGGCCCAAGCCCTACCGGCGCACGGTTCGCCGGATTGGTCAATAGATCAGTTCCCTCATAGACGTGCCTGGGTAAGAGCGGAAAGACCTCCTTGTCAAAGAGATCCAGG
>JASHTF010000011.1 GCA_030040715.1 Gammaproteobacteria bacterium
CCCGGCGCTGCGCGGGGTGGGCAGGCCGAGGGCGCTGAGCGCAGGGGCGCTCGCGACGGATCCCGGATCGATGGGACGCATGTCGCATATGCTAGCAGCCGCGCCCCTCAAGTCAGCTGAACGTCCGGCTGATCGCCGAGCTGGCTGACCAGCTGCTCGGCGTACTCGAATCGCTGCGCGCTCTTGGGAAGCGCGCGCGTGATGCGCAGCTTCAGAGGTCCCTCGAATCTGAACTCGCGTGCCTGGCGCTGCACCCGCGCGATCAGAGCGCGGGCATCGACCTGATTTTCGGGCTCGAACTGCACGCTGCCGCCGGCCGGCCCGAGCTCGAGCCGCCGCAGTCCGAGCGCGCGCGCCGCGATCCGCAGGCGTGCGAGCCGCAGCAGATTCGCCGCAGGCTCGGGCAGCGCGCCGAAGCGATCGATCAACTCGGCGGTCATGTCGCGGAGCGCACCGCCGTCGGCGGCGGCTATGCGCTGATAAAGCGCCAGACGCAGATGGACGTCGGGCACGTAGTCCTCCGGCAGCAGCGCCGGCACCTGCAGCTCGATCTCGGACACCGCCGCGAGCGGCTGATCGAGCATCGGTGCGCGCCCGGAGCGCAGCGCGCGCACCGCCTCGGCGAGCATGTCGACGTACATGCTGAGGCCGACCTCGGTCAGCTTGCCGCTCTGCTCCTCGCCGAGAAACTCGCCCGCGCCGCGGATCTCCAGATCATGCGTCGCCAGCACGAAGCCGGCGCCGAGCTCCTCGAGCGCGGCGAGCGCCTCGAGCCGCTTGGCCGCATCGCCGGCGAGCGCGCGCCGCGAGGGCACGATCAAATACGCGTAGGCGCGATGGTGCGAGCGGCCCACACGGCCGCGCAACTGATGCAGCTGCGCGAGACCGAGACGATCGGCGCGGTCAATGAGAATGGTGTTGGCGCTCGGCACGTCGATGCCGCTCTCGATGATCGTCGTGCACACCAGCAGGTTGAAGCGCCGATGATAGAAGTCGACCATCAGCTGCTCGAGCTCGCGCTCGCGCATCTGGCCGTGGCCGATGCGCAGCGTCGCCTCCGGCACCAGCTCCGCGAGCTCGCGCGCGATCTTCTCGATGCTCTGGATCTCGTTGTGCACGAAGTACACCTGCCCGCCGCGCCGTAGCTCGCGCAGTACCGCCTCGCGCAGCGTCGGCGCGTGCCATTCGATCAGAAAGGTCTTGATCGCCAACCGCCCGACGGGCGGCGTGGTGATGAGCGACAGCTCCCGCAAGCCCCCGAGCGCCATGTTGAGGGTGCGCGGAATAGGCGTCGCCGTCAGCGTGAGCACGTGCACCTCGGCGCGCAGCGCCTTGAGCCGCTCCTTGTCGCGCACGCCGAAGCGGTGCTCTTCGTCGATGACCAGCAGTCCGAGGTTCTTAAAGCGGGCGTGCACGTGCAGCAGGCGGTGGGTCGCGACGACGACATCGATCGCTCCGTGCTCGAGCGCCTCGAGCACCGCGGCCGCCTCGCCGCTCGAGCGGAAGCGCGACAGCGCCTCGACCCGGATTGGCCAATCCGCGAATCGGTCGCGAAAGCTCTGCAGGTGCTGCTGCGCGAGCAGCGTCGTCGGCACCAGGACGGCCACCTGCGTGCCCGCCTCGACCGCCACGAACGCCGCGCGCATGGCCACCTCGGTCTTGCCGAAGCCCACATCCCCACAGATCAGCCGATCCATCGGCGTGGTGCTCGAGAGGTCGTGCAGCACCTGCGCAATGGCCTCGCTCTGGTCGGCGGTCTCCTCGAACGGGAATGCGTTGGCGAACGCCTGATACTCGAGATCGGGGACCGCGAGCGGCTTGGCCTGATGCGCGGCACGCCGTGCGTGCAGGTCCAGCAGCTCGGCGGCTACGTCGCGCACTGCTTCGGCTGCGCGCCGCCGAGCACGCAGCCATTGATCAGTGCCGAGCTTGTGCAGCGGCGCGCTCTCAGGAGCACCGCCGGTATATCGATTGATCAGATGCAGGGCGTGCACGGGCACGTAGACGCGATCGCCATCGCGATATTCGAGCGCGAGAAACTCGCCGGTCTCGCCACCGACCTGCATCACCTGCAGACCGACGTAGCGGCCGACCCCATAAGTCGCGTGCACGACCGGAGCGCCGGGCTCGAGGCTTTGCAGATCGCGCAGAATCGCGGCCGGATCGGCCACGGCGACACGCCGGCGGCGCCGCTCCTGGCGTGCGCGGGAGCCGAACAGCTGCGATTCGGTCAGCAGCAGGATCTGCGGTTCGCGCAACGCCAGACCGGAAAGATCCTCGCCAACGCAGATCGCCAGCCGTGCATCGCCGCTGACGAATGCCTCCCAACCCGAAACCGCGCGCGGCGGTCGGCCGTGGGCTGCCAGCATCTCGACGATGACTTCACGCCGCCCGGCGGAGTCGGCTGCGATCAGCGTCCGCCCGGGATACGCCTCGAGGTAGCGCGTCAGCGGCGCGAGCGGTTTGGGCGCATGCGCGTCGAGTCGAAACTCGGGTGGTGCGGCGGTGTGGAAATCACGCACACCGGCGTGTTCCACCGACGCCAGCTCCTCGCCGCCAAAGCGCTCGATGGTCACGCGCGCGTGCGGCTCGAGCGCGGCGCGCACCCGCTGGGGCTCGACGAAGGCTTCGGCCGGCGCCAGCAGCGGCCGCTCGATGTCGTGCCGCCGCTCCTCATAGCGCTCGGCGATGGCCTGCCAGCCGCGCTCGAGCGCGCCGTCCAGATCGAGATCGCTGGCGATGAGCGCCTGCGCGGGCAGATAGTCGCTGATCTGCGCGGTGGACTCGAAGAACAGCGGCAGATAGAACTCGATACCCGGCGGCGCGACACCCTCGCTGATGCCGCGGTAGATAGGCATACGCATCACGTCGCCGGTGAAGCGCTCGCGAAAGCGGCGGCGAAACGATTTCACCGCTTCGCCGTCGATGGGCAGCTCACGGGCCGGCAGCAGCTCGAGGCGTTCGATGCGCTCGAGCGAGCGCTGAGTATCCGGATCAAAGCGCCGGATCGACTCGATGCGCTCGTCGAGCAGGTCGACGCGCACCGGGGTGTCCAGCCCCATCGGAAACACATCGAACAGTGAGCCGCGCACGGCGAACTCACCGGGTCCGCTGACCTGGCTGACGCTGACGTAGCCCGACTGCACCAGCTGCGCGCGCAGCGGCTCGATCGCGAGCTGCGCGCCCGCGCGCAGGGCGAAGCTGCGGGCGCGCACGTAACTCGGCGGAGGCAGGCGCGTGAGCAGGCTGTCGGCGCTCACCAGCAGAATGCCGTGGGTCAGCGTCGGCAGTTGCGACAGCGTGCGCAGCCGCTCGGAGACGATATCCGGGTGCGGGGAGAACAGGTCATACGGCAGCACTTCCCAGTCGGGTAACGTCAGGATCGGAAATGACGTGCCGCCGAAGAAGCGTAGCTCCGAGGCAAGCCGCTCGAGCTCGCGCAGATCCGTGGCGACGAACACCCAGGGGCGCACATCCTGTGCCACCGCCTCAGCGAGCAGCAGCGCACGCGCACTGCCGTGCACACCGAGCCAGCGCCAATGAGGCGTGGCCGGGTCCGGCATGGGTGGCTGCAGCAGGCTGATCATGCGATGGGTGTGACGGGCGCGGGCGACAGGCACGGGCAAGCGGGCACGGGCAAGCGGCAAAAACAGACACGCGCGCGCAGACCGGCGCCGGGGGCGCGCCTGCCCGCCGCTCGCGCAAAAGAGCGAACTATAGCTTAAGGATCGGTCGTGGCCGGAGCGGCCGGCGCCGCCGCCGACGGCGCTACCGTGTGCGCAGCTGCCGCAGCGGATGGCGGCGATTTCGGCATCGGCGATGCGGGCGCCGCTGCCGCTTGCGGTGTCGGGGATGACGGCGTCGGTGCCGATTGGGGCGATTCGGGTGTTGAAGACTCCGGTGTCGCCGCCGAGGGTGGTGTTGGGGACTGGGGTGTCGCCGACGTGGCCGCGGCCGAGGCAGGCCCCGCCGACACCGGTGTGACGGCTATGGGTGTCGTGGCGGTCGGCGTCACAGGCGCCTGGGGCTCGGCAGGTGCCGTGAGCTGACCCGACGGGACCGGCTCCTCGCTCGGCGCGGCTGTCGGCCCCGTCGCCGGCTCAGCCGCAGGCTCCGCGCCGACCGCGGCGGACGCACCCGTCGCGTCGGCCGCGCCCGCGGTGGCGGATGCGCCGGTGGCATCGGGCGTGCCGGCTGCGGTCGTGGCACTCGGCTCTGCGGCCGGTGGCGGCAGCACCGCATCGATCACGCGATCCTTCTCAAAGAATACCGCGAAGCTCGGATAGTCCCAGCGCGTGATCGGCGGCGTGCCGACTGCATCGTGTTTGTCGCTGGGTGCGCCGAACTTGGCCTCGACGGCCGTCATGGTGCTGCCGCGAGCGGGGCGCGCGACGTCGGACTTGCGCACCGTCAGCTGATCGTTGATGACCAAGGTATCGGCATGCAACGCTGCCGTGCGGCCGATTCCGAGCACCGCGATCGCGGTCCCAATCAGCATCGCTGTCCTGTGTGTGCTACCCATGGTGACTGTCACCGTGCTGATTCTCTGTGAGCGCAAAATATCGCAACACCCCCCGCGCCGCAGCCTCTGAGACGGTGATTTCGCCTGCCGGTGGGGCATTTAGGCCTGAAAACGGCCGTCATAATCCAATTCTGTGACGCAGTTCCGGTCGCGCGAACTGTGCTTTAATGCCACGGTCGATGTTCCACCCCCTGCCCGTGTTCGTCGGTCTGCGCTATGTGCGCTCGCGTCAGCACAAGTTTTTTGTTTCGCTGATCACCTGGGTGTCATTGGCGGGACTGGCACTCGGGGTCGCGGCGCTGATCGTGATTCTGTCGGTCATGAACGGCCTGGCGTCGGAGCTGCGCGACCGGCTGTTGGTGTTGAGCGCGCACGCGCGCGTCGTGAATCCGGGTCTCACCGCGCTCGATGGCGAGCGCGCGCTGCGCGAGCGGCTGCAGCGTCTGGCGGGCGTGGTCGGGGTTGCTCCCTACATGGATCTGACCGCGCTGGCGGTACGCGAGCCCGATATGGTTCCGATCCAGCTGCGCGGGATCGAGCCCGCGCTCGAGCAGCGCGTGAGCGATTTTCGCCCGCTGCTGGTCGAGGGCAATCTCGCGGCACTGCAGCCGGGCAGCAACGCGGTGATCGTCGGCAGCGATATCGCCGATGAACTCAGCCTGCACTCCGGCGATGCGATCACGCTGCTGGCGCCGACGGTAGGCGCGAACGGCACGCCCGAGCCGCGACTGCGGCAGTTCCACGTCGCGGGGATATTTGATGCCCAACTCGAGGAGGACAACAGTCTGATCCTGGCGCGGCTCGCCGACGTGCGCGCCTTCGCGCCGCTCACGCAGGGCGCGAGCGGTCTGCAGCTGCGCTTCGACGATCCCCTCAAGGTGGTGCAATACATGCCGGCGGTGCGCGCCGCGGTCGGTGCGGGCTATCTGGTGAGCGATTGGACGCAGGACAACGCCGACTATTTCCGTGCGATTCGCATCGAGAAGACCATGATGGCTTTGATCCTGCTGCTGATCGTCGCGGTCGCGGCCTTCAACATCGTGGCGATGCTGGTCATGGTGGTCAACGACAAGCGCACCGACATCGCCATTCTGCGCACGTTCGGAGTCTCGCCCGCCAGCGTCATGCAGACCTTCATCACCCAGGGCATCGCGATCGGCTGGCTGGGCGTGGCCGCCGGCATCGGACTCGGCCTGGCGCTCGCGCTGCACGTCAGCACGATCGTGCCCGTGCTCGAGCGCGTGTTTCATTTCCAGCTGTTCAATGCGGAGATTTACTACATCACGTCGGTCCCTTCGGAGGTGCATTGGCCCGAGGTCGGTTGGATTAGCGCTGCGGCGCTGCTGCTCACGCTGTGCTCTACGATCTATCCGGCGCTGCGCGCGGCTGCCACCCCGCCCGCCGACGCGCTGCGCTACGAGTAGCGGCGTGGGATCGCGGTACGAGTGGCTGATCGGAATGCGCTACGTGCGTGCGGCGCGCGGTCGCGGCTTTCTGTCGTTCATATCGGGCGTGTCGACGCTGGGACTCGCGATCGGCGTGGCGGTACTGATCGTCGTACTCTCGGTGATGAACGGCTTCGCCCGCGAGTTGGAGACGCGTATCCTCAGCGTGACCTCGAACGCGACGCTCATGGGTCTGACGGGCAGGCTCACCGATTGGCAGCGCGATCAGGCGCAGGCGCTGAAGATGCCCGGTGTGATTGCGGCTGCGCCCTATATAGAGGCGCAGGCACTGCTGATGCACGGGACGCGCGTTACCGGCACCAGCGTGCGGGGCGTATTTCCGCAGCAGGAGGAGCGTACCGTCGGGCTCGCCAGTCGCATCGAGCACGGCAGTATCGATGCGCTGACCGATCGCAGCTATCGGATCATCCTCGGCGATGCGCTCGCGACCGCACTCGCCGTCAAGCCCGGCGACGAGGTGCTGCTGGTCGCGCCACAGGGTGAGGCGACGCCGGCAGGCATCGAACCGCGCATGCGACGCTTCACCGTGGCGGGTATCTTTCAATCCGGAATGTACGAGTACGACCGCGGTCTCGCGCTGGTAAATCTGACCGATGCCGCGCGTATCTATCAGATGGGCACGAGCGTCACCGGCATACGCCTGGCGCTCGCTAACCCATTCCAGGCTCCCGAGGTGGTTCGGGCGCTGGCCGTCAGCCTCGGCGGCGGCTATTACGTGAGCGACTGGACGCAGATCCACCGCAATTTCTTTCGCTCGATCGAGACCACGAAGTCGATGCTGTTCCTGATACTGCTGCTGGTGGTGGCGGTGGCTGCGTTCAACATCGTCGCGGCACTGGTCATGGTGGTGAAGGACAAGCGCGAGGACATCGCGATCCTGCGCACGCTCGGGGCCGGTCCGCGCAACGTGCTGGCGGTGTTTGCGCTCCAGGGTATCTTCATCGGCCTGGCCGGCACCGCGCTGGGAGCGCTGCTCGGGCTGGTGGTATCGGCCAACCTCGAGGCCCTGGTGCATGGACTCGAGCACCTGCTCGGCACGCACTTTCTCGACGCCCGGGTGTACTACATGAGCGATCTGCCGGCCTACGCCGAGCGCGGCGATGTGCTCAGGATCTGCCTGGTCGCCTTTGCGCTGTGCGCACTGGCGACGCTGTATCCGGCCTGGCGCGCCGCTCAGACCCACCCCGCCGAGGCACTGCGCCGTGACTGAGGTGAGCGCCGCCCAGCGGGGCGCGGCGGGGGCGGGTGCAAGTCGTCCGGCGGCCATCGACGGCGAGCCTCACGCGGGCGCGGACGCCGCGCCGGGTACCTCGGAGTCACCGGTACTGACCGCGCAGGGCGTCTGCCGCGCCTTTCGCGAGGGCTCGGCACTGCTTACGGTGCTGAGCGGT
>JASHTF010000012.1 GCA_030040715.1 Gammaproteobacteria bacterium
CGACATAGACTCGGCCGGCGCCACGCACCGCGGCGACAAACGCCTTGATTTCGTCCAGCAGCGCATCGCCCTGCTCGAAGCTCTGCTCTTCGATCTGCACCGGCAGCGAACTCGTGCCGGCCGCGGCGGCAGGCAAGCGCTTGCGAATCACCGTCAGGATCTTCTGCTGCAGATCGATGGACAGGTAGGCGTCATCACAAAACACGCGCAGTTTGCGCTCGGTCTTGAGGCTCACCCGGCTCGCGGTGACGTTGGCCACACAGCCGTCGCCGAACCGCAGCCGTGCATTGGCGATATCGATCTCACCGGAGAACACCGGCGTCCCGATGGCGTCCAGCGCCGCGACTGGGCTGCCGACGATCATCTGCAGCAGATCAATGTCGTGGATCATCAGGTCCAGCACCACGTCCACGTCGGTGCCGCGCTCGCGAAACGGCGCCATGCGCTGACACTCGATGAAGCGCGGCGCTTTGAGCAGCGGCTCGGCGGCCAGAATCACCGGATTGAAGCGTTCCAGGTGCCCAACCTGTAGGACGCGCCCATGCTGGCGCGCCGCCTGCACCAGTCGCCGCGCCTGTGACACGCCCTCGGCGATCGGCTTTTCCACCAGCACGTGCGCGCCGGACTGCAGAAATGCCACACCGATCTCGCAGTGAGTCGGCGTCGGCGTTACGACGCTGACGACATCGACCCGTCCGAGCAGCTGGCGGTAATCGGCCCAGCCGCGGGTGGCGAGTTCCGCGGCCACGCGCGCGGCCGTGGCACCATCCGTGTCGACGACGCCGACGAGCTCGCAATCCGGCAGCTGAGCGTACTTGTGCGCATGAAAGCGACCGAGATAGCCGACGCCGACGACCGCTGCTCTGATTTTTCGCATGCAGCGGCTATTATGCCTAAGCGCACGCGCCTCGGTGCCGGACGCTCGGCGTCGCACAGCACGCTCGCAGCGCGCTCGCATCGTATCGCTATCGGAGAATGCGCATTGGTTGACTCTGCCGGACCGACCGCCGGACCGACCGCGGAAGCGACTGCCGAAGCGACTGCCGACCCGACGGCCGATCCTACGGCCGCGCTGAAGAGAACCGCATTGGCTGAGCTGACGACCCTTGCCGTGAGCCTGATCATCGGTCTGCTGGTCATGCCCTGCCTGATCTTTACCGTCGGACAGCTCACACTGGGAGATTACGCACGCGGCGGTCTATTCGCGTTCTGGCGCGACTTTCTCACCGGACTGGTCCACGGGTCGCAGGCCTTCTGGTTCGTCGCCCTCGCCCCCTATCTGCTCGTATGGCTGGTGCGCACCACGCGGCGGCTGTGGCGGATGCGCGTTGCATAATCGGGCGCGCCGCCTCCGCCGCTGTGATGCGCTTCTCAGTTTCGCGGGTCGTGCGCGACCGATGCGGCGGCCGTGCCATCCTGCTCGCCTGGGGAAATGATTGACCGACGCTGGCTATGGTGCGATGCGTCCATAGACCCGCCTTATAGATTCAGCCGTGGGGAATAACTTGACGAGCTCGGCCGATCTGCGTGAGGCCGCGCCGCCCGACCAACAGCCACCGCAGGGGCAGGAAGCGCAGGGGCAAGACGCGCAGGAAATTCATGCCGAGGCCCTGCGCGTCGAGGCGCTGCGTGCCAAGACCCTGCGCCAGATCCGGCTCGCCCTGATCGACGCCAAGCTCAGCGGCGATGACGCCGCCGCCGGCGGCTTCGATCCCTACAACAGCCGCGCGGCACCCGCCGAACGGCTCTGGCTTCGGCGACGGCGGGACTAGCGCGCGCTCGTGGCTGCTGCAACGCCGCCCGATTCTCCGCGAGCGGCGCACGATCGGGGCGGCACTCGCCGATTGCAGTAGCCCATGACTGCCATCTAGCCTGCAAAGATGTCAAACTGCGTACACTGACCCCAGCGTTTCGTTGCCCCAGAGACCCTCACGACACCATGTCACACCTGCCGCAATCCTGGCGCCGACTGTACGCGCCGGCAGCCTGGACCGCGCTGACGCTCCTGGCCCTTTCCGCCGCCGGCTCGACCGGCGCCCCAGCCGCGACCGACCTGCTCCCCCAGGGTGCACTGGCTCCGACCGTGCAGCAGCGCCTGCTCGTGCCGCGCATCGCCGGCATCCTCGAGCAGAACCACTACCGCCACATTCCGATCGACCGGCGGTTGTCACCTGTCGTGTTCGAGCATTTCCTCAACGCGCTCGACGCTCAGCACAGCTATTTCCTCGCGAGCGATATCGCCGGCTTCGACCGCTGGAAATACAAGTTCGGCGACATGATTCACACCGGCCAGATCGATCCGGCCTACCTCATGATCAACGTGTTTCAGCAGCGCAATCGCGAGCGCATCGCCTTTGCCCTCAAGCTGCTCGATACCGAGCCGGACTGGACTCGTGACGAGAGCCTGACGGTCGACCGCGAGCATGCACCCTGGCCCGCGGACGAGACGCAGATGGACGATCTGTGGCGGCAGCGCGTCAAAAACGACGCGATCTCCCTGATGCTGGGCGGCAAGAGCTGGTCCGAGAGCGCCGACATGCTGCGCAAGCGCTACCAGGCCGTGCTCAAGCGCATTGGCGAGGTATCCCCGGAGGACGTGTTCGAGCTGTTGATGAATGCGTACTGCGCCAGCTACGACCCGCACTCGAATTACTTCTCGCCGCGCAGCTCCGAGGAATACCGCATCCAAATGAGCCTCAGCTACGAGGGCATTGGGGCATCCCTCGGCCAGAACGATGACTATGTGACCGTCACCAACATTCTGCCGGGTGGACCGGCGGCGGCTGACGGCACGCTCAAGCCCAATGATCGCATCACGGCGGTGGGACAGGGCCACGCCGGGCCGCTGGTCGATGTCATCGGGTGGCGCCTCGATGATGTGGTGCAGCTGATCCGTGGCAAGGAGGGCACGATGGTGCGGCTGCAGATCCTGCCCGCGGGAGCCGCCATGGGTACCCCCGAGCGCACCCTGGAGCTCACACGCAATAAGATCACGTTGCAGAATCAGGCGCCGAAGAAGGAGGTGCGGCAGATCACCCGTGACGGGCGCACCTACAAGATCGGCATCATCACCGTGCCGAACTTCTACAACGATATGGAAGACGCCGACAACAGCAACACCACCAATCGCAGCACGACCAACGACGTGCGGCGGCTGCTGCAGCAGCTGGCAGCGCAGGGCGGCGTCGATGGGCTGGTACTGGACCTGCGCGATGATGGCGGCGGCTATCTGCCCGAGGCCATCGGCCTGACGCATCTGTTCATTAATCACGGTCCGGTGGTGCAGCTGCGCGACACTACCGGACAGCTCGAGGTGCTCGACGAGCCGGATCCCGGACAGGCGTATACCGGGCCGCTCGCGGTACTGGTCGACCGCACCAGCGCCTCCGCCTCGGAGATCTTTGCCGCGGCAATTCAGGATTACCATCGCGGCCTGATCATCGGGCAGACCACCTTCGGCAAGGGCACCGTACAGAGCGTGATCCCGCTCGATCGCTGGTCATCGCATCCGACCGAGGGTCAGGTCACGGTGACCATCGGTAAGTTTTATCGCGTGACCGGCGAGAGCACCCAGCTTCGGGGAGTGACGCCGGATATCGTGCTGCCCTCACCCATCAGCGAAAAAGACGTCGGCGAGAGCGTGCTCGACAACGCCCTGCCGTGGGATCGCATCGCAACGGTGCCGTTCCACGCGCTGTCCCAGACCGGCGGCCTGGTGCAAACGCTGGCGACCGAGGAGACCGACCGCGCTGCGCACAGCGCCGACTATCAGTGGCTGATTGCCAGCTTGACCATGCTCGACGCGTCGCGGGCCGACAAGGCACTGTCGCTGAATCTGGCTCAACGCCGCCAGCAGCGCACCGCCGATGACCAGATGCGCCTCACGCAGGAGAACCTGCGCCGCGGTGCCAACGGGCTGCCGGCGCTGAAGTCGATCGCGGATATCACGGCCGCGGACGAGCCGGACGTGATCCTGGAGCAGGCCGTGGACATCATGGCCGACGATGCGCAGCACCAGGGCACACAGCCCGGTGACGCGCAGCAGGTGGCGCGCTCGCACGGCAGCGCGCCGCTGGCTTCTCCCTAGAGCGCTAGCGCAGCAGCACGCGATAGATTTCCCACAGGTCGTCGGCGAGCACCTGCGAGCCGTCCATGGCGCTCCCGAGACTTTCGGCCGCCGGCACGGTGTCGGCTGCCGCTCGGTATTTGGCCAGGTCACGCAGCCGGTCCGAGCGCTGCTTGATTTCCGGTGTGAGGTTGGTGCGCGCCTGCAATGTGATGCGGGCACGCGCAATCTCCAGCATGATCGCCTCGCAGCGCGTGCGATCGCCATACTCCTCCCGCGGAGGCTCGCGGCGCGAGGCCGCCTCGCGCGCCAGCTCCACCAACCCGCCGCCGGCCAACCGATCGCACAGCACCTGGCCGTAGGCGATCGCCGCCAGATTGATCGCGCGCCGCGCATCGAGCGACACACCGGCGAACTCGGGCAGCGGCTCAGCCTCGAGCGCATCGCGCGCGCCGCGCGCGGACTCCAGATCCTGCACACACAGCAGCGACTGCAGCTGGGCGGCCTGTAGCCGCTGACGCAACGCGCGGCGGCGGAAGTAGTGCCAGAAACGCCGCAGCTGCGTGAGCTGCTGCTCGAGTTGCGCCACCGTCGCGCGCGCGTCCGCGGCCCGGCTTTCCGCCTCCTGCAGCGCCGCCTCGACACCCTGCCGCCGGCTGAACAACTGGCGATTGCGCTCGGCCAGGAACGCGCGCCGCTCACGCTCCTCCTGCTGGGTGGCGAGCTCGGCGACGAACTGTGTCAGCAGCGCGCGACCCAGCGCCCACAGCTCTCGCAGTTGATAGAACACCACCGCCGGGTAGGCGGTTTCCGGCTGACCCAGCCGCGCCTCGAGCCCGTGCAGCATCTCCTGCACGCGGGCAGTCGCTCCTTCCTGCTGCTTGATGCGCTCGGTGAGGCGGTGGATCTCGTCCTGGAGTGCGCCGTGGGCCTTCTTCAGCTCGGCGCGATTGCGAAACAGATGCAGCACGCGGTCATCGTCGACACCGCGTGGCGTAGCGCTGCTGCTCCATCGGACGAAGCCCAGCTGCCGGATGAACCGTATGAATGGCGCCATGGTCCCCATGCGCCAGCGAGTCTTGGGCCGTGACCGGTGGCGTTAAAGCGTCCTAGCCCGTGAACCGATGGCCGCGGTCCGCACAGTATTCCAGCCATTTATTTAGCATCATGTTGCGCATCCAACGCTGATGCAGTTCACGTTCTCCGAGCAGCCGGCCGGCAAATTGTGAGCTGTGCGTGCTGGTGGAGCGCGGCGGTTGCGTCTGGGTCTCGACTTCGAGCAGGCGCGCGTCGTGGTAGGCACGCAGCCTCAGATTCGGCAGCCGCTCGAGCGGCGCGGGCCGCGCTCGCGGCAGCAGATAGGTCAGCGTCAGCGTGCTGGTGTAGCGCATGTGCTCGTCGACCGCGAGCTGCAGCTCGCAGTCGCCGGCGACGCGCGACACCAAAGTGCCGCGCAGCAGCGTTGGGTCACCCGCCAGGCGCACGAAGCGCAGGTAGTTGCTCTCGTACAGCGTCATTAGCGCGACGAAGCCCCGCGGTCGAGCGCGCCAGGAGACTTCGATATCGGCCTCACACAGCATGCAGCCACTATACCATGGCGCGCCTGCGCGCCATGGGGACGGCGTCGCATGCTCAGGAGGAGACGAACATGCGCTCGCGGTAATAGCGCAGCTCGCGGATGGACTCATTGATGTCCGACCGCGCCAGGTGCGCTGATTGCTTTTGAAAGCCGCTCAACACCGCCGGCATCCAGCGACGTGCCAGCTCCTTGAGCGTACTGACGTCCAGATTGCGGTAGTGGAAAAAGCGCTCGAGCTCGGGCATCAAACGCGCGAGAAAGCGCCGATCCTGGCAGATGCCGCTACCGCACATCGGCGAGGCGCCGGGAGGCAAGTGCATGCTGAGGAACAGCAACGTTTGCCGCTCGGCCTCGGCGAGCGTCATCGAGCTCGCGCGCACTCGGGCTACCAATCCCGAGTTGGTGTGCTGACGTTGATTCCACGCGTCCATGCGCGCCAACACCTCGTCGGGCTGATGAATCGCAAACTCCGGCCCCTCGGCGATGATGTTGAGATCCTTATCGGTCACCACGGTGGCGATTTCGATGATCTGATCGCTCTCGGGTCGCAGTCCCGTCATCTCCAGATCGATCCAGATGAGCTGCTCGTTGTTCACTGTCGATCCGGTTGCAGTCTAGATGCGTGCATGGCTGCGGCGCTCACGACAGCGCCTGACGGCCGGCCAGCGCGTGCGCCAGCGTGCCTCCGTCCACATATTCGAGCTCGCCGCCTACCGGCACGCCGTGCGCGATGCGACTGGCTGCGACGCCATGCGAGCGCACCAGCTCGGACAGGAAGTGCGCGGTCACCTCCCCCTCCACCGTCGGATTGGTCGCCAGGATGACCTCTTTGATGGCGCCGGTGTCGAGCAGCGTCTCGAGCTCGCCCACTCCGAGCTGCTCCGGGCCGACGCCATCGATGGGAGACAGATGCCCCATCAGCACGAAGTAGTGGCCGCGGTAGCCCCCCGAGCGCTCGATCGCTACCACATCCGCCGGCGACTCCACGATGCACAGCGTGCTCGCGTCGCGCTGCGGATTGGCGCAGGTCGGGCACAGCGGTCCCTCCGTCAGCATGCGGCAGCGGCTACATCGACCCACGCGCTCCAACGCTTGCGCCAGCGACTGCGATAGCACCCGTGCATCCGCACGCGCCTCATGCAGCAGGTGAAACGCCATGCGCTGTGCGCTCTTGGGACCGACGCCCGGCAATGCACGCAAGGCATCGATCAGGGATCCGAGCGCCGGTGAGTGCTTCATTACGATGGTCAGCCGTGGGCGTGTGGGGAGGCGCTAGAACGGCAGCTTCATGCCTGGAGGCAGCGCCAGGCCGCCCATCAGCGCGGACATCTTCGCCTGCGAGGCGCTCTCTACGCGATGCACGGCGTCGTTGGTCGCAGCGGCGATCAGATCCTCGAGCATCTCGCGATCCTCTCCCAACACCGCAGGATCGATCTGCACGCGCTTGACCTCGTGGCGCCCGGTCATGGTCACCTTGATCATGCCTCCTCCGGCTTCACCGACGACTTCGAGACGGGCAATCTCTGCCTGCGCCTTTTGCAGGTTCGCCTGCAGCGTCTGCGCCTGTTGCATGAATTGATTCATGTTGGCCATGGCCGATGTTCCTCAGGCTCGCTCGCCCATCGACTTTCAGTCATTCGAATCCAGCCGCTGCACCGAATCCGGCAGCACGACGGCACCGAAGCGCTGCTTCAGCGCGCTCACCATCGGATCGGCCTCGAACGTCGCGTGCAGCTGTGCCTGGCGTGCAGCCTGGGTCGCAGCCGCAATGCGTGCCGGCGTGCGCGCAGCGTCGCTCGTCACTCCGATCTCCAAGCGCAGCGGGCCACCGAAGTGACGCCCCAGGGCCTGCGCGAGCTTGTCCTCAGCCCCCCGGGTACGCGCCGTAGCTCGGGCCGAATCGAGCGCGAGCCGCACGGTCGCTCCCTCGCGTCCGACCCATATGCAGTTGGCCGCCAATTCCCGCGCTGCGCCTCTCACATCCAACGTCTCGAGCAGCGCGGGCCAATCCACGCTCGCGGCGGCTCCCTCGGCGACTGCCGCGGGTGCCGACGGCGGCAACCCCGGCGCGGGTGCAGCGCTCGCACCTGCGGGGCCGGAGGCGGCGGCATGCGTCAATCCGCCGCCAGGCCCGGTCGTGCTCGCCGGCGCCACGTTGGTCGCCGACGCCGTGGGTGCTGCAGGCAGTCTGAACGCCAGCATCCGGATCAGGCTCATGCGAAATCCGGTCGGCGGATCGGGCGCCAGGCCCAAGTCGCGCCGCCCGATGATGGCAGTCTGATAAAACAGCTGTGTGTCCTCAGGCGAGATCTGCGTGGCCAAGCGCCCGAGCAGCTCCGGGGAGTGTAGCTCATCACCCTCGTAGCCGGGCACGATTTGCTTGCAGGCCACGCGCTGTAGCAGCGCGGCCAGCTGCTCGAGCAGCAGCGCATAATCGGGCGAGCTTTGCTCGAGCTCTTCCACGTACGCGAGCAGCGCCGCACCGTCTCCCGAGGCCAGCAGCTCCGCGAGCCGCACCACGTGCTCGCGTTGCACGCTGCCGAGCATGGCGCGGGTATCGGCCTGTAACGCGCGGCCATTGCCATACGCCAACAGCTGATCGAGCAGCGACAGCGCGTCGCGCAGGCTGCCGTCGCCGGCCTGCGCCAGCAGCTGCACGGCCGCCGGCTCGAACTCGATCCGTTCCGCCTGCAGTATCTGCGTCAGTCGTGCGCCGATCAGCGCCGCCGGCAAGCGCTTCAGGTTGAATTGCAGACAGCGCGACAGCACCGTGACCGGCAGCCTGTGCGGATCGGTAGTTGCCAGCAGGAATTTGACGTGCGGCGGCGGCTCCTCGAGCGTCTTGAGCAGCGCATTGAACGAGTGCGCCGAGAGCATGTGCACTTCATCGATCAGGTAGATCTTGTAGCGACTGCGCGTCGGGGCGTACTGCACGTTTTCGAGCAACTCGCGCGTGTCATCTACGCGCGTGCGCGAAGCGGCGTCGACCTCGATCAGATCGATGCTGCGGCCGGCGTCGATCTCGCGACAGCTGGCGCACTCGCCGCACGGAGTGGCCTGCACTCCGCGCTCGCAATTCAGGCACTTGGCGAGAATGCGCGCGATCGTGGTCTTGCCAACGCCGCGCGTACCGGCGAACAGGAACGCGTGGTGGACGCGCCCACTGCTGAGCGCGTTGGCGAGCGCACGCAGCACGTGCTCCTGCCCGGTAACCTCGGCAAAGCTGCGCGGCCGCCAGGTACGAGCCAGAGCGGTATAGGGACTTTTCGAATCAGTCACGGCAATAGGACCACACTCGGCGAATGGAGGAGGTGATCCGTGCCAGTATGAGCTCCGGCACCCGGCCGTTCCGTTACCGCTGCTCCCTTCCGGGCCTGACGGGGTTCACGGTAGGTCGTCGCGAAGGTACCAGCGCGGATCACCATGGAACTGGTTGGCGGAGAGGGTGGGATTCGAACCCACGAACACCCGTGAAGATGTTACTGGAATTCCAGTCCAGCGCCTTCGACCACTCGGCCACCTCTCCGCTCGCTACACCGGCTCGATACTCGGCCGCACTCAACGCCTACGCCGCCCGCCGCGGGTCTAGGGCTGCGGCCGGCGCGGGGGTAATCCGGTCGGCTGACTGCCATAGTCGGGCGGCATGTCCAGGCAGGGCGCGTCGTGCGCGCGCGCCTGCTCCGGCTCATTGAGCTGCGGAACCTTAATCGCTGCCGTCGTATCGGGCGCACTCAGCCCTTCGGGCACCTTCAGCGCCGGCCGCGTGTCGGTATTGCCGGTGAAGGGCGCTTCGTGACACCCCGGCGACGGCTTGCGATGAAACCAATTATGGAGCGTATGGCAGCCGGTCACCAGCAGCAGGACGCAGGCTGCGATCGGCAGCACGGCCACCGCGGCCGGCACCCTCGGCCCGGCCTTCACGCGAGCCTGGCCCGCGCCGGCTTGGTCCCGTGCAGCGACGGCTCGAGCTGCTCGATGACACGAGCTCCGCGGCCGGGTGGCTCGACGGCGGGCTGAGCGCCTGCCGGTGCCGGAACCGACGTCGGCGAGTGCCGTCGCACCGATTCGAGGGCGGCACGCACGGTCGACTGCGACGGCTCCGACAGCGGTGTCAACGGCAGGCGGATTCCGCAACCCATCAGTCCCAGCTCTGCCAGCGCCCATTTGACCGGGATCGGATTGGACTCGACGAACAACGCCGCATGCAGCGTAGCGAGGGCGCCGTTAATGCGTGCAGCGGCCACCCGGTCGCCACGCGCGGCGGCCGCGCACAGCTGCGCCATCGCGTGCGGTACGAGGTTGGCGGTAACCGAGATCACGCCGCGGGCCCCCGACAGCATCGCCTCCGCGGCCGACGGGTCATCGCCCGAGAGTACGGCGAAGGCGTCCTCAGTGACCTCGAGCAGCTCACGCGCCCGCTCCAGGCTCGCGGCTTCCTTGATGCCGACGATCCGTGGCAGTCGCGCCAATCGGGCCACCGTGGCGGGCAGCAGATCCACCCCGGTACGCGACGGTACGTTATAAAGCACAATCGGCACCGTCGCGGCTGCTGCCGCGGCTTCGAAATGTCGATACAGTCCCTCCTGTGTCGGCCGGTTGTAAGGCGGCGTCACGATCAATAGCGCATCCACCCCCGTCGCGCTCAGCCGCCGCACCCGCTCGACCGCAGTGGCAGTGCTGCTGCCACCTGTCCCGACGATCAGTGCGAGGCGCGTCTTGACGCGCCGCCGCGCGTGCTCGAGCAGCGCCAGCAACTCCGGTTCTGTGAGGGTCGCCGCCTCGCCGGTGGTGCCGCCGACGACGATGCCGGCGGTCCCCGCCTCGAGATGCAGCTCCAGGAGCCGATCCCAAGCGGCCCAATCGATGCTGCCGTCCGGGTGCATCGGCGTCACCAGCGCCACCAGGCTGCCGGAAAACATGTGCGACTATCTTGCTTGCTGCTGAGAATGGGACGTGACGGTTCGATGTTACGGGTCGAGCCTTGCGCGGCGCAAGTCGCGCGTCGCGGGTCGCGCCCGCGGCGGCGTGCGCAACCCACCTGAGTCCCGTACACTGCTTGCCGTCTTGTCCGCGCCCACGAAACAATATCTGGCCATCTCCGCCATCGGTGCCGATCGCACCGGCATGGTGCACGAGCTCACGCGCATCATCAGCGACTGCAGCGGCAATATCGCCGAGAGCCGCATGGCCGCGCTTGGCTCGGAGTTCGCGATGCTGCTGCTGGTGAGCGGCAACTGGCACGCGCTCGCCCGCATCGAGTCGGACCTCGCGCGCCTGGCCGAGACCTCCAGCCTGAGCGTGCACGTGAAGCGCACCGAGCCGAAGACGGCGCGCACCGACATGGTGCCCTATTCGGTGGATATCGTGAGCCTGGATCAGACTGGCATCGTAGCCGGGTTGTCGGGCTTTCTGGCGAGCCGCGGCATTGACGTGAGCGAGGTGTCCACCCGCGCCTACGCCGCGGCCCACACCGGGGCACCCATGTTCGCCGTGCAGATGGTGCTGCAGATTCCGGCCAAGCTTCCGATTGCGCAGCTGCGCGAGGAATTTATGGACTTCTGCGATTCGCTCAACCTCGACGCCATTCTCGAGCCAGTCAAGTCATGACCGCAGGACGCAAGCGGACCGCGGCTGCCCCGGCGGCGCGCGCGCGCGCCACCGTCACCGTCACCGTCGGCAAACGCGTCGCTGATTTCTCGTTGCCGCAGACCGGCGGCGGCACCTGGCGGCTGCGCGATCTGCAGGGCTCGAAGCTGGTGCTCTACTTCTACCCGCGTGACAACACCCCGGGCTGTACGCTCGAGGGACAGCAGTTTGCGCAGCTCGCCGCGCGCTTCGCGGCCAGCGGCACCCGCATCGTCGGTATCTCGCGCGACAGCCTGGCGTCGCACGAGAAATTCCGCGACCAGATGCAGTTCCCCTTTCCGCTGTTATCCGATCAGGACGAGCGCGTCTGCCGTCAGTTCGATGTCATCCGTACGAAGAACATGTACGGCCGCCAGACGCTCGGAGTCGAGCGCAGCACCTTCCTGCTCGATGCCGAGGGGGTGCTACGTCGGGAGTGGCGCAAAGTCAAGGTGGCGGGGCACGCGCAGGCGGTGCTGGAAGCGGCCGCGGCGCTGTGACGATGACGATGCGCCGGCTGTTCGTGCTCGACACGAACGTGATGTTGCACGACCCGACGGCGATCTTCCGCTTCGAGGAGCACGACATCTATCTGCCCATGATCGTGCTCGAAGAGCTGGACGCCAACAAGAAGGGCCTGTCCGAACCGGCGCGTAACGCGCGCCAGGTCAGCCGCTTTCTCGATGACATGATGCGCGATGTCACCAAGGAGCAGATCGACGCCGGCCTTGCGATTCCCTCCGGCGCCAACGGCAATCACGACAAGAAATCACCCTCGGGACGGCTGTTCTTTCAAACCCGCGATCTCCCGGGGAGTCTGCCCGAAGGACTGCCGGGTGTCGGCGCCGACAACCTGATCCTGGCGCAGGCGCTGTCGCTGCAGCGCGAGCAGCAGCACGCCCGCGTCATCCTGGTGTCCAAGGACATCAACCTGCGCATCAAGGCGGCGATCGTCGGCGTGCACGCCGAGGACTACTTCAGCGATCGCACCATCAACGACGTCGACGTGCTGTACACCGGCACGCAGCGCTTGCCGGCCGATTTCTGGGAGCGCCTCGGCAAGGACATGCGCTCGTGGAAGAACGACGACCGGACCTGGTATCAGATCAGCGGACCGGTGGCCGCGGGATGGTGGCCGAATCTGTGTGTCTACGAGGACGGCGCTCGCGGCATCGAGGCCATCGTGCGCGAGGTCAACGGGCCCGCAGCCAAGCTCGAGCTGGCACGCGATTTTCGCGGCGAGCGTCACAGCGTCTGGGGCATCACGGCGCGTAACCGCGAGCAGAATTTTGCCCTGAATCTGCTGCTCGAGCCCGAGATCGACGTCGTGACGCTGCTCGGACCCGCCGGCAGCGGCAAGACGCTGCTCGCGCTGGCGGCCGGCCTGACCCAGACGCTGGAGCGCAACCGCTATATCGAAATCATCATGACGCGGGTTACCGTGCCGCTCGGGGAAGACATCGGCTTCTTGCCGGGCACGGAAGAGGAGAAGATGGAGCCGTGGATGGGCGCCTTGATGGACAACCTCGAGGTGCTCACGCATAATCAGGAAGGCGGTAGCTGGGGACGCGCAGCTACCAACGACTTGTTGCGCAACCGCATCAAGATTCGCTCGCTTAACTTCATGCGAGGCCGAACATTCCTCAATCGCTTCATCATTCTCGATGAAGCGCAGAACCTGACGCCGAAACAGATGAAGGCGTTGGTCACCCGTGCCGGACCTGGCAGCAAATTGGTCTGCCTCGGCAACATCGCGCAGATCGATACCCCTTACCTGACCGAGACGACCTGCGGCCTGACTTATGTCGTCAATCGCTTTCGTGGCTGGGGGCACTCCGGCCACGTCACACTGGTGCGCGGCGAGCGCTCGCGATTGGCCGATTTCGCCACCGAGGCCCTCTGAGATGGCCCCCCGCGGTCCCACCGCGACGCCCGCTGGGCCCGCGCTCCCCCCGCCCGGAACGGCTCCGTCGGTACACCGGACGCCGGCCCCGCGCGTTTATCCGGTTTCCATGGGTAAGAAATTCGCCGCCTGGTTCGGCTGCGTGCTCGTGCTCAGCTCCTCTGGCTCGTTTGCGGCCAGCGGGCCCGCATCGGCGGCCTCGAGCTCCACCGCCACGCCGGCGGCCGGCTCCAGCGGCACGAATGGCGCGACAGCCCCCTCCTCCACCAGCGCACCCCGCGCCGCGGCGGGAAGCTCGGACTTGATATTCGACGAGACCGGGAGCACCGCTGCGCTCAACGCCTTTCTCGCCACCGCACAGTATCCGGGCGCCAGGATCAACGGCGGCTGCACGGTCAACTCCACGACTTTCCTGATCACCTGCACTCCGACCTTCGGTCAGATCGGCATCGGCACCAACACCTTGGCCACGATGGCCGCGCGCCCTGGTGCGCACATCGCTGCTCCCGGCACCGGCGTAGTCAACGCCAATGACAGCAGCACGCGTGCCGGGACGGCTGGTGCTTCGATCATGGGCACGACCAGCCCCTTGAGCCCGCCTCTGTCCTCGCCCGACGGCTCTTTTCCCCCCATGGCTTCCGGTCCGTCGGCTTCCGGTCCGTCCGCGTCCAGCTCCGGCACCAGCAGCAGTCTGCTCGGCAGCCTGCCCGACCTGAGCGGGCCAGCCTATTCGATGTTGACGCGCGACGATCAGACTGCCATCGGCCACATGATCGTCAAGGAGATCCGCGACGCCAATCTGCTGATCGAGGATCCAGAGATCACCGACTATCTGCAGACGCTCGGCATGAAGCTCGCCTCGCAGGCACACGATGAGCAGCAGAGCTTCGTGTATCACTGCATGCGCGGCGAGATCAACGCGTTCGCGACCTTCGGCGGCAACGTATTCGTGTTCACCGACCTGATCCTCCAGACCAAGGACGAGGCCGAGCTGGCCTCGGTGATGGCGCACGAGACCGGCCACGTCGTGCAGCGACACATGGAGCGCGGGCTGGAGGCGGAAAGCCGCATGTCCATCGCCTCGATGGCCGGCATGCTGGCGGCAAT
>JASHTF010000116.1 GCA_030040715.1 Gammaproteobacteria bacterium
GGAGCCGGCCATGCTCGTCATCAGCGATAGCACCAGCGCGAGCACCAGCATCACGACCACGAAGGTGCCGACGATGCGGCCGGCGTGCACCATGTGCGCCATGACCTCGGCAACCCCAGCGCCGCTATACACCCCCGGTGCCAGCATGCCGTCATACACCGCCGGCGCGATCAGGTGATGCTGCGCATCGAACACCGGCGGCGTGATCAGGTGCCCAACGCCAAGGAAGCCCTGAAATGAGAACGGTACCAGGGCATAGACGAACACGCACAGCAGGCCTGAATAGAAGATCGCCTTGAACGTATCGGTCTTGGGGTTCGTCAGCTCGCTGGTGTAGCACACCGCCGTCTCGAAGGCGTAGGTCGACCAGGCGGCCAGAAACATCCCTCCGGCGATCACCGTCCACCCGATCTGATTCCAGCTGCCATCGCCGACGATGCCATTGGCGGCGTGATACAGCGGCACGAACGGCGTGAAGTTCGCCCGCACCACGTCGCCGGTCAGGATCGGCACGATGCCTATGAGGACGAGCGGGATCAAGGCCGAGAGCCCGAGGACCTTGGTGGTGTTGGCCGAGCGCAGGATGCCGCCATCCTGGATGGCCTTGACGATCCCGAGGATCACCGCTCCGAGGATGAAGGTTGAATTGATTCGAAGCGCGAGACCGCTCTTGAGGAACCCGAGATCGAGCAGCGTGAGCTGCCAGGTATTGACCATCGAGTCCGGTGCGAACAGACCATTGAGAATATAGCCCGCCGCCAGCCCCGAGCCGATCGCCTGGACCGGCGACCAGGCGAGCCAGTTGCACCACACGGAGATCGGCGCGAGCCACTTGCTGTAGCGAAACCAGGCAATCGCGCCGTAGATGGATGCCCCACCCGACTTGTCCGGGAACAGCCCGGTGATCTCCGCATAGGTGAAAGACTGGATGAACCCTATCAGTACCGAAGCGACCCAGATCGCCCAGGACACCTTGCCAACCACTGCCGCGACGGCACCGATCGAGAACAGCACCAGCGGAGGCACGCCGCTCGCGACCCAGAAAGCACCGGTCCAGTTGATCCGACGCTTGAGCGTAGAGATGGCGGCGATACCAACCGTCTCGGGAAAGGCGGCTGGTTCGAGCGCTGCTGTCGGCGGCGCACCGCCGGCCGCGGAGTCTGGAGTCATGCTCACTGCATCACCTCACATATGTTGCTCGCGTTGCGCCTCGGCGATCTCGCATGGATTGCGCCCACGCTATTGGACGCGCAGGCGAACGCACGATATCGCCCGTGCAGCCAGTCATAGTTCCACTAGCTGCCGGCGGTGTTGGCGCCCAGCAGCTGGCGGCGGGCCAAATGGAGGTGTGCCGTCACCAGTGCCACGGCACTCTCGACGTCGCGGGAGCTGATCGCCTCGAAGATCGACAGGTGCTGCTCGTTATACTCTGCGATGCGCGCCGGCGTGAGGACCTTGTCCTTCATGGCATCCCACTGCTTGTGGTTGCGGACGGCGTTGATCTGGCGGTACATCCACTGCAGCAGTGGATTGCGTGTCGCCTCGCAGATCAGCTGGTGGAACTCCTTGTCCCAGAGTGTGAAAGTCTGCGGATCACCACTGGACTCTTCCATGCGGCCGACGGTACTGGCGATGCGCTCGATGTCACGCGCGGTCGCATTCAGCACGGCCAGACGCACCATGGTGGGTTCGATACCGAGCCGCACGTCGATCAACTCGAGCGGTCCGGTCATCTCGGCGAAGTCATCGGCGTCGTTGCGCGATTGAAAGCTTACGAACGTGCCGGAACCCAGCCGCCGCGTCACCAGCCGCTCGCCTTCCAAACGCACCAGCGCAGCGCGAATCGTCGCGCGTGAAGCGCCGAAAGCCACAGCGAACTGTCGTTCTGCCGGCAGCTTTTCGCCGTGTACGTAACGGCCGTCGAGAATCGCTCGCCGCAACTGCGTCGTCACCCACATCGATCCTCGAATCGGGTCCGAGATTACCGACGTTGACTCACCCCGAGTGGCTAGACCACTTTTGCTCACTTTGGCCTTCAATTGGTTTGAAAGCGGTATACACTGTGTGCCATCATTTGCCACCACGCGTCAAGCCCCTCGTTCCGAGGGTAGCTGCTCGCCGCAGAAGGGGCGCTCAAAAATGGCTCTGCCTACACGCACAAAGTACCTGATCATCGGCGCCGGCATTCACGGCCTCAGCAGTGCCTGGCACTTGGCCGCGGGGTTACGCAAAAGCGGCCGCGGTGGCGGGCAGGACATCCTGGTCATCGACAAAACCGAGGTCGGAGCCGGGGCTTCGGGTATCGCCTGTGGCGTCATTCGCAATAACTACTATCAACCGGCCATGCGGCGGCTGATGGCCCAGTGTGTGTCGGTCTGGGAGAGCGACCCCGAAGCCTTCAGCTATCACCCCGTAGGCTACATGCAGATCAGCCCCGAAGTGATGCACGCGCAGGTAGCGACGATCGCCCAGCAGCAGAAGGAGATCGGCTACGAGTCGGTATTCATCGAGGGTGAGAAGGAGTCGGCGGCCTATATGAAGGGCCTGTTTAGCGATTGGCAGGCGAAAGGCATCACCTCGGTGCTACATGAGAAGAAGGGCGGCTACGCCAATAACATGGCCTCCCTACGAGGTTTGACCGGCAAGGCCAAGCAGGAGGATGTGCGCATCGAGACCGGCGTCAAGGTCACGGGCTTTCGGAAGGATGCCAGCGGTGCGGTGCGCGCGGTGATTACCAACAAGGGCAGCATCGACTGTGACTACGTCGTCGTCGGGGCCGGTCCCTGGGTCAAGCAAATTTGGGACATGCTCGAGCTGCCGGCGGCTATCAACATCAAGGGGCGCGACGGCAAGATGCACGAGAACGTGCCGATGTGGACGTTCTGGTCCCTGCAGGAAGGCACGCTTGGCGTGGATCCGAAACTGCAACGCACCAACGCCGGCCAGCTCCCTCCGGTGCTGCACGTGGACACCGACGCCCCGTTGCACTCGGACGTCGACGGCAAGCTCATCACGGACAAACTCTGGGGCATCTATTACAAGCCGGACTTTCACTTCGGCGGAGTGCAGGGCGGCGCGATGCCGTTCAAGGTCAAGGCCGATCCGGCTACCGTGCGCATCGACCCGTATGGTCCGGCCTCGCCGGATTTCGTCGTCGGCGAGGACTTCGCACGCATGTGGTGCTCCGCGCTGGCGTTTTGCCAGAAGCGCTTCGAGGGCCAATACAAGGTCTACAAGCGCGAGCCTTCCGGCGGCATCGGTAGCTTCACGGCCGACAACTTCCCGGTGTTCGATCGCTTTTGTCAAAATGTCTATGTGATCGCGGATTCCAACCATGGCTACAAGATGATCGGCGTCGGCAAGCTGGTCGCCGAGGATATCCTCGGACAGCCGAGCGAGCTGCTGGCACCATTTCGCTTCTCGCGCTTTGCCGAGGGGAAGCTGCACCCGACCTCTAATAGTCCGTTCCCGTGGAGTTGAGCGAGGGGCAGAAGTTTGGGGGCTGTAGCTTGGGCGACAAGGCGGCCGCGACGGCCGGTAATCATTTTCCAGCGAATCATTGATCACCGTAAGTAGAGCAAACAGGGGACAGACATGACCGATTTGGATGCCCACGTCAATGCACCCCGGCGCGACGAGCTCGTCAAGCAGGTTCGCGCCAAGATCAAGGAACTTGGCATCGAGTACATCTATTTCCAGTTCGTGTCTGTCACCGGTCGCATCGTCGGCAAGGGAATTCCGGCCGACCACTGGGAGCGCACCGCCGAGCGCGGCTTTCAGCTGGTCTACGGCTCAACCGCGAATCTCTACACGGATCGGCACCGCAACTACATCGGCTACGGCGCCGAGGCATCCGAGCTGGTCGGCATTCCCGACCCTGATACCTTCGTCCAGCTACCGTGGGACAAGCGCGTCGCGCGCGTGTTTTGCACCTGCTTTCGCAATCGCGAAGAACGCGAAAACCCCGGAGGGGCGCTGACTTCTGACTGCCGCGGCAATCTGCGTCGCATCCATGAGGCCTTCAAGAGAGCTCACAACGGCTTGCATCTGCGCCACGGTTGCGAGCCGGAGATGATGTGGCTGAAGAAACGTGCCGACGGCTTGCCGGACACCGGCTATACGAAACCCAACTGCTATCACATCGATCAGTTCGAATCACTGCGCCCGATCTTCATGCGGGTCATCGAGTACGCGCGCGCCATGGGTCTGGACATGATCCAAGGCGATCACGAGGACGCTCCGGGTCAGCTCGAGCTCAATTGGATGTTCGATGAGTGCCTGCGCACCGCGGACCGGCTCACGACGTACCGGCAGATTTGCGCGCAGGTGGCCCGCGAGTTCAACGTGATCGCCTGCTTCATGTCGAAGCCCTTCATGGGGGTATCCGCCTCCGGCTGCCACCACAACCTGTCGCTGTGGCGCGGCGGCAGCGACGGGGTCAATCGGCTCGGCCAGGAAAGTCTGCCGGGATTGGAGGGCAGCTTCACCTACCGAACGGGCGGCGAGAATACCTTCTTGCCGCTATCCGGCGAGGCCAAGCCGGGCCCGATCGGCCTCAACAGCATCGGCGGTATCATCAAGCACGTCGGCGCACTGACAGCGATCGGCTCCTCGACCGTCAACTCCTATCGCCGCCTCTGGGATACCGGCTTTTGGGCACCGGTATACGCGGACTGGGGCTACCAGAACCGCACCTGCGCCTTACGCATCTCAGCACCCGGACGCTTTGAATATCGCTCCGTCGACTCGACCGTCAACCCGTACCTGATGGCGGCGGCCATTCTCAATGCGTTCGACGACGGCATCCGCTCCAAGCTCGATCCTGGTGAACCCGAGGAGCGCAATATCTATGAGGCGATGGCCGCCGGTAAGAAGGTCAAGAAACTACCGATGTCGCTCGGCGACGCGCTCAAGGAGCTTGAGCAGGATGAAATCATTCGCGCGGCGATGCCGGGCGAGATGTATCGTGTGTTCACGCACTACAAGCGTGACGAATGGGAGCGCTTCATGTCGACCGTGACCGAGTGGGACCTCAAACAGTACTGGGACTATCTACCCTGACGGAGTGGCGTCCAGAGGAGGAGAGCGAAGCATGTGTGGAATCGCGGGTTTGATTCACCACGGACGGGCCGCCGATATCGGCCACGAAATGACTGCGATGCTGCAAGCACTGAAGCATCGCGGGCCCGACTCGACCGGCTACGCCCTCTATGGCAAGCCGCACGGCAAGGAACTGGTGCTGCGCTTGAAGCTGGCCGAGCAGGCCGAGATGTCGAACGGCTTCGACATCCACCGTCAAGTGCGCGAGCGACGCGCGGAGGTCGATCGGCGTCTGACCGAACTGGGAGCGACGGTGCTCGAGTCTGAACCGGCGACCGAGTATGCGTTCCGTTATCGAATTTCCTATGAAGGCGATCGTCGTCGATTGGCCGACTACATCGAGGATGTCGATGGGGCCGAGATCCTGTCGATGGGATACGGCCTGGAGCTGATCAAGGACCTGGGCGACGCCGATCATGTCACGGAGCAGTACCACTTGAAGGGCTTCATGGGCACGCACGCGATCGGCCACACGCGCATGGCGACCGAGTCCGACGTCGATATCCGCTCCGCTCACCCGTACTGGGCCTACCCGTTCACCGATGTCTCCGTGGTACACAACGGACAGCTGACCAACTACTGGAGTGGGCGGCGTGCGCTCGAGCACCGCGGGCATCGGTTCGTGTCCAACTGCGACTCGGAGCTGATCGCCGTGTTCCTGGCTGATCGCATGGCCGACGGCGCCACGCTCGAAGACGCCATGAAGAGCTCAGTCGAGGAACTCGACGGCGTGTTTACCTACCTGGTGGCCACTTCCGACAGTCTCGGCATGGCCAAGGACGTCATGGCCGCCAAGCCCATGGTGCTCTACGAGAGCGACAAATTCATCGCGTTGGCCTCGGAGGAGGTAGCGATTCGCAGCGTATTCCCGCACGAGATCAGCACCTTCGACCCCTACGAGGGCGAGGTCCGCGTCTGGAAGAGCTAACCGACAACGCAAACCGACACTTGTTGAAAAGCTGACCAACATCGAAAAGCTTGCCTACTGAGAGACGTCATGGCAGTCACTAAAGCAACCGAATTGGGGATGCATACCGAGCAGCTCGCCGGCCGCACGCAGCAGCGATTCTTTTTGCCGGAAGAACAGGCTCGCTACACCTATCCGTTCGCCTTCGAAGTCGATTTCGACCGCCGCGCCGAGATTGATGCCGCTGAACTGCAGCCCTCGGCCATCAATTCGCGCATCCGCGAGCTCATGAGCCAGGGCTACGGCTCGATCGTGCTGAAGAATCCAGGTGCCAAGCACGCGGTCGCGGTCGGCATACTCAATCGCCTGAAGCTGGAGATCCGCGGCAGTCTGGGCTACTTCGGCTGCGGCCTGATCGATGGACCGAACATTCGCGTGACTGGTCGGGTCGGCTGGTCTTGCGGCGAGAACATGATGGCGGGGACGGTGGTGATCGAGAAGAATGCCGGGTCGACCTTCGGCGCAGCGATGCGCGGCGGCGATCTGGTGTGCAAGGGGGACGTCGGAGCGCGCATGGGGATCGATATGAAGGGCGGCACGATTATCGTCGGGGGTCGCGCCGGCGCCTTCTGCGGCTTCATGATGCAGCGTGGCCGCATGGTTATTCTCGGCGATGCGGGCAAGAATCTCGGCGATTCCATGTACGACGGCACCATCTACGTCGGCGGCCGCATTGCCGGACTGGGCGTCGATGCGGTGATCGAGGACATCACCGATCTCGACGTGCAGTGGCTCGAGTCCAAGCTCAAGCTCTACGGGCTC
>JASHTF010000117.1 GCA_030040715.1 Gammaproteobacteria bacterium
AACCTGCAGCAGCAGAGCTACACGGTCGGAACCACCAACGTACTGAATCTGATCTCAGCGCAGCGTACCTATGCACAGGCGCGCCTGAGCTACGTGAGCGCCGAGGTGCAGCAGTTTCAGGATAGCGCCGGTCTGCTGGTCGCCTTGGGGGGCGGCTGGTGGAACGATTCGATCAAGACGGCAGCGAAGTGACTGCGTCGCCCGCGGTCGCGGTGCCCGGAACGGGCTCGAGCTGCGCGCGCGCAGTGTCCGTGCCGGCACCCCGGCGGCTTATTGGTCGAGGATTACGACCAACTGCTCGACCGACAGGACGCCGGTGCTGGCATCATAGGGTCCGTAAGCCGCGACCTCCAGCGCCGTGGTGGTGCCGGTCAGATCGCTCGTCAGCGCACTCACCAGATCGTTGAACGTGCCGTACGTGTCGATCATCCACTGACTGCGATGCACGATGGCGAAGGCAGTGGCGCTGGCCGAAGCGTCAGGCACGAGCTCCAGTCCGCCACTCAGGGTCGAGGGATTGAGGTCGACCGATGCGATCTGAATCACATCCTCTGAGCTCGACTGCAAGGTCGCCTGGCTGATCAACAGCTCAGAGCCGGTCAGCGTCGCAAACGGGGCCGTGACGCCCGGAGCGTTCCAGCGCACCTGCAGCGCTCCGGCCGTCTGCGCGTAGCTGACCAGCGTCGAAGCCGCGAAGTCGGGCGGCGCGGCCCCGAACGGTGCCACGAAACCGGTGAAGCTGGCCGGCGCGCCGACGCTGAGCGAGCTGGTCGACAACGATGCAGGTACCGCGACGGTATAGGCGGTCGCGGTGGCGTCGTTGGAGCTATCGCTACCGGTGCCGGCAAAGTTGAAGGCCGAAGGGGGTCGCCCGCCGAGCGACTGCAGATTCAGCGTGATCAACCCGCTCGCAGCTGCGGTTACCGTGCCGAGCACGGGTGTCGGCTGCAGCAGCGCGCCGCCACTGCTGGCATCGAGCGTGACGCTGCCCATGCTCGGTGAGCTCAGCGAACCGAACAGCGTCAAATGCTGGCCGACCGAGATGTCCGCGATCGTGAACGATCCTGATTGGCCCTGCTCCAGGACGCTGGTGCCGCCGCCGATGGTGGCGGTCAGTTGTCCCATGAACGCAATGCCGGGAATATTGGGATGCAGCAGCAGCCCGTTCGCGAGCGTCAGCGTATCGCCGCTGCGGGAGAGCACCGTGCCCTGCACGCTCGCCTCATTGGTGCCGCCGACGCTCGAGCCTGCGAGCACCTGGCTTGCGATGAAGCTCTGAGTGCTCTGGTCCCAGGAGCCATAGGCCACCGTCAGAGTCCCGGCGCTGACGGCAGCTAATGCCGTCAGCCCGGCACTGCCGGTATAGCTGCTGCCGTTGATGGCGTAGCTGGTGGCGCTGGTGGTGGTGACGGTGAACTGTCCCGCCGTGCTGCTGCTGCTGGTGAACGGCTGATAAAACGGCAGCACGCCGATGAGGTAGCTGCCAGCGGTGGTGTTGACGCTGATCAATGGCCCGCGCACGCGCATCTGCAGGGTCGGGTCCGCAGCCAGGCTCGCGGTCACGACCGGATTGACCGTCACCGTGGTGGGGTTGGTCGTCGAAGGGCCGACGGTATTGGAAGCAGCGAGGTTGAAATCCAGCGAGAGATTGGCGATCGCGTTCGGTGTTATCACCAGCTGCTGATCGGACGCGAGTGACAGCGTGAGCGTCATCCGGGTCGGATTAGGAGCTGCCAACGGCTCGGAGGTCACGCCATTGATGATGTCGCCGGGTGCGATCGTGACGCCGGTGTCGCTGCCGTTATCGACTACGATCGTGGCGCCGCTATAGTCGACCGTCAGCGCCACCGACACATAGCGACCCGCCGGAACCTGATCCGCGCTCAGGATCTCGGACAGGTTCACCAGCTGTGCCAGATCAACCTGCGTCGTGGTCGGAACCGTCTGCACGACCGTGCCGTCGGAGCGCGTCAGCGTGAGGGATACGATGTTGACGATGTAGCTGACGAAGTCTCCAGGCGCATCGGTGAGCGTGACCAGGGCGGTTCCACAACTGCCGCTGCAGCCCTGTGCGCTGCTGCCGCCGGGATTGGTTGCAGCGGACCCGGTGCCGTCCATCGAGCCGCCGCCCATGCCGCCCGAGCACGCGGCCAGGATCAGGGCGAGGACGAGCACGAGTGCTCGCTGCAGGTGAGACATGCCGGCCGGCCCGTCAGGCTGACGCATTGCTGTCGTGGTCATGGCGACGTGCTCCTGTGCGCGTCTGAGTATCGCGCACCCCAAGGCATGCGAGCACTGTGGTCTGATTCCAGGGCCGAGCCCAGCTGTCGGTGGCCGCCGACATGGTCGGCAAGATGCGAGTTCGCTGTTAGTTCGGGCCCGTAGCCTCAGCCTTCGCGTCCCCGGCCGCCGCGCCGCGCTGCTGCTCGGCCGCCAGCGCGTTGTCGATGCTGTCGGCCCGTTGGCGGGCGGAACGGACGCTGAGACGTGCCCAGTAGCGCTCGAAGGCGGGTCGCTTCTCGATGGTGCCGAATTGCAGCCCGAAGCCAATATGCGCGCCGAGGTAGACATCGGCGGCGGTGAAGCTGCCCCCGACCAGATAATCGCCGCAGTCGCTGAAGGCGCGCTCGAGAGTATCCATGACCGCCGCATAGCTGCCGTACCCGGCGCTCACTTCGCGTCCCGCAGGCACGACGAAACCCAGCATTCTGTTCAATACCGCGGCCTCGAGCGGCCCGGCGGCAAAGAACAGCCAACGATAGTAGGGACCGCGCAAGCGGTTATTGATCAACGGCGCGAGCTGAGCTTCGGGAAAGGCATCGGCGAGGTAGGCACAGATGGCCGCGGTTTCGGTGATGACCGTATCGCCGTGGCGCAGCGCCGGCACCTTACCCATGGGATTGAGGGCCAGATAATCGCGGGCCTTCATGGTCGTCCCATACTGGAGGACCTCGGTTCGGTACGGTTGTCCCACCTCTTCCAGCATCCAGCGCACGACGCGGCCACGTGACTGCGGGTGGGTATAGAAGATCAGCTCATCACTCATGTGCCTTTGCCTCTGGTTGACGTGATGAAACGGCGGCGTGGCGGGTGCGCGGCACCTGACTCAGGGGTGCCGCGCCTCAGATTTCCTCGACGCCCTCGTCGGTACCTACCAGCAGCCGGTCAGCGCCGCGTGCGGCGAACAGTCCGCAGGTCACGACTCCGGTGATTTGATTGATGGTCTGCTCCATCGCCACGGGATCTTCGATCGACAGGCCGTGCACGTCGAGGATGTGATTGCCGTAGTCGGTGATGATGCCTCGGCGCCACACCGGGCGGCCACCGAATTCGCTCAGCCGGCGCGCCACGTAGCTGCGGGCCATGGGAATGACTTCCACCGGTAGCGGGAAGCGCCCGAGCGTGGAGACCAGCTTGCTGTCATCCAGGATGCACACGAAGCGCTCGGCGGCGGCGGCGATGATCTTCTCGCCGGTAAGGGCGCCGCCGCCGCCCTTGGTGAGCTGGCGCCGGCGCGTCGCTTCATCGGCGCCATCGATGTAGAGCGGCAGGCGCCCGACATCGTTCACGTCCAGCACTGTCATGCCCGCGGCGCGCAGCCGCGCCGTTGAGGCCTCGGAGCTGGAGACCACCGCGCGCGGCAGCGCGGCGGTGCCACCGCTCGCCAGCAGCTCGATGAAGACGTTGACCGTCGTGCCGGTGCCGATACCGAGGATCATGTCCTGCTGCAGATAGCGCACGGCGGCAGCGGCCGCATGGCGCTTCTTGATCGCAGCCTGCTCATTCATAAAGGTCCTCCGCGCGCCGCAAACCGCGCGCTCGAGCGAAGCGGGCTGGCGACCCGGTCACTGTGGTCGCGCAGCCGACACCTCAAAGATATCGCAGATCCGGGAGCGAGGGATTAGGTGGAGCGGTGAGCCGAATGTCAGGCACTGGGCGCTATGGGTCGGGCGTGTTGATCGGACCGCAGCGGCTTGAGAGCGGTCCAAAACAACAATGCCCGCTTTCGCGGGCACTGTTGGAAGCCTCTGGAGTTACGGCGAGCGAGGCATTCATCGCGCTCGCCGCCACTGAAGGCCTTACTTCTTCTTCGAAGCTTTCTTCTTGGCCTTCTTCTTTGCTTTCGCCATGTCAGATCTCCATATCGGGTTAGTCCGGGGTCAGAGTATATACAGGCATTGCAAAATTACAAGCAACCGGCTAGGCAACAACGCAACTGTGATGGCACGCACATCCGTCATGCGAGTGGTCAGTCCATCTTGCGCGCGGTCGGTGATGAGCTGCCGTGCGCGACGTGCGGACCGGAGAGTAAAACGGCGAGGCGATGGTGCGGCGCTGAAGTCGATGCATGTGCGGCCGAGTGCAGGTCGAGCGCCGGCCGAGCGCAAGGCGAGCGCAAGGCGAGCGCAAGTCGAACGCAGGGACTCTCGCGTGCAGTGCCGAGTACGCTGACTCAGTCATCAATTCGTCGAGCTGCGCGTCGAGACGCGTGCCGCAATCGGCGAAGCGCGGCAGATGGAGCGCGCCGCCGCCCAGCCCCGGCACACAGTGTGCTCGCGGATCGCAGCCAGAGTGAAGGTCCAGAACGGGGAGGGAAGCAGCGTCACCCGCAGATGCCGGTGCCGGCTGTTGCTCTCGACCGGAGCAACAAGTGGGGCCACCTGCGACAGGTAAGGCTTTCTGCTACGAGGCAGACCTGCACAATGCTGTCCGCAAGGCGATCGGCCCCTTGGGTGTCTCAATTAGGGTCGAGAGGTAACCCAGCCCGCTATCGAACACCGCAGGCGACGCTTACGGGACACTCTACACGAAACAGCGGCTGGGTGTAGCGGAAGGAAGTCGCAGAAAGTCGGGAAATCGCTCCACGGCACGCGACGTAACGTGCGCGCCCGGCGCAAGCGCTCAGATCTCGAGCTGCTGCGCCTTCTCGAGGGCGGACTCGACCCGCTCGCGCAACCCCCGCAGGCGCTGTCCGGTCTCCTGCTCGTCGCCGTTGCCGCGCGCGCGCAGCTTGAGCACTTCGTGCGCGAGATTCAGCGCCGCCATCACGGCGATGCGATCGAGGCCGACGATCTTGCCGCTGTCGCGGATCTCCTTCATGCGGCCGTTGAGCAGCTCGGCGCTATCGAGCAGCTCGGT
>JASHTF010000118.1 GCA_030040715.1 Gammaproteobacteria bacterium
TGTCGGCCATAACGCACTCAGCCCACCGGCCGTGAGCGGCAACACTTGGCCGCAACACCTGGCCGCAGCCCCTTGCCGCAGCGAAGGCCTTCGGCCGCGCCGCTACCGCGCCAAGGGCAACAGTTCGCCGCGGCGCTCGAGCACCCGATCGATGAGGCCGTAGGCGATGGCTTCCGCCCCGTCCATGAAATTGTCGCGGTCGGTATCAGCCTTGATCTTCTCGACGCTCTGACCGGTGTGCTTGGCGAGGATCTTGTTAATCCGATCGCGCGTCTCGAGCATCTCCTTGGCGTGAATCTCCAGATCCGCGGCCTGGCCCTGAAAGCCGCCGAGCGGCTGGTGGATCATGATGCGCGAGTGCGGCAGTACATAACGCTTGCCCTTCGTTCCGCCCGCCAGCAGCACCGCACCCATGCTCGCCGCCTGACCGATGCAGATGGTGCTGACATCGGGTTTGATGAATTGCATCGTGTCGTAGATGGCGAGTCCCGAGCTGACGACACCACCCGGCGAATTGATATACAAGGCGACGTCCTTGTCGGGGTTCTCCGATTCCAGAAACAGCAGCTGCGCGACCACCACATTGGCCATGTAATCGTCGACCGCCCCGACGATGAACACCAGCCGCTCCTTGAGCAAGCGCGAATAGATATCGTACGAGCGCTCACCGCGTGAGGTCTGCTCGACGACGATCGGAACCAGATTCAAGCCGCGTTCGTTCATAGTCATTCCGCCTGCGATTCCGCTTGAGAATTTTTGCCAAATCCCGTGAGCTCAGGGAAGCTCGACGGTCGGTCGATCACCCTGACCTGCGACAGCATCCAGTCGATCGCCTGCTCTTCCAGCACCGCCGACTCGAATTGCCGCATGATCTCGCGATTCGCCAGGTATTGGCGCCGCACCTCCTGGGGATTCGGCTGCGTCGCGGCCGCGGCTTCCACGCGCTGCTCGACGCGCGCGCGGTCGACCTTGAGGTCCTGAGACCGCACGATCTCGCTGATCAGCAGCCCGAGTGCGACCCGTCTGCGGGCGCTCTGCTCGAAGGCTTCACGTGTCGGCAGCTGGCGCGGATCGTGGATGTGCAGGCGCCGCGCCATGTCAGCTTGCAGCTCCGTGATCTGCTCATCGACCATGGTCTGCGGCAGCTCCAGTGGGTTGTCACGATAGAGCTGCTCGAATAGTTGCTCGCGCAGCTTGGCGCGCGCCGCCCCGATCACCTCGCGCTCCATGCTCTGGCGCACCTCTTCGCGCAACGCCGCCACGCCGCCGCTCGCGATACCAAAGCTCTGCGCGAAGCTGTCATCGAGCGGCGGCAATCTGCGCTGCTCGACCTTCAGCACCCTGAGGTCAAACTCTGCATCCTTGCCGACGACCGACTGGACGGCATAGTTCGCCGGAAAGCGCAGCACGATGGTCTTCGACTCGCCGGCCGTCATCTCGAGCAGCGCCTGCTCGATCTCGGGCAACACGCGCTGCTCGCCGAGCACGACCTGAAGGCCGCTGCCCTTGGTTCCCGGATGCACGGCGCCGTCGACCCGTCCCTCGTAATCGAGCGTCACGCGGTCACCCTTTCCGGGTCGATCAGTGCTCTCGATGAAGTCCGGCCGCTGCGCCCGCATGGTCTCGAGCATCGCGTCGATGTCCTCTTCGGTAACGGTCGCCACGGGGCGCTCGACCTGAGCCGAAGAGAGCGCCTTGACGGAGACCTCCGGAAACACCTCGAATACCGCCGCGTAGCGCAACTCGCTGCCGGGCTCGGTCGCGATGGGCTCGATGCGCGGACCGCCGGCTGGGCGTAGCTTCTGTTGCGTGACGGCTTCGGCAAAGGTGCTCTGCATCAGATCGGTGACCGCCTCGGCATGCACCTGCTGGCCGAACTGCTGCTTGACCACCGCATACGGCACCTTGCCGGGCCTGAATCCCTTCACGCGCACCGTGCGGGTCAAGCGTCTCAAACGCTGATCGATCTCTCCCGCCAGGCGCTCGCCTGGTACGGCGACCTCGAGACGTCGCTCGAGACCGCGGGTCGTGGTCACGGATACTTGCATGCTGCCGCTGTCCATCCTCATTCCATCGCGTTCGAGTCGCTGGTGCGAAAGGAGAGACTCGAACTCTCACGGGTTGCCCCACTGGCTTCTAAGGCCAGCGCGTCTACCATTCCGCCACTTTCGCGCAGCAAGCCCGCCCGGAAGGGGCTGATTATTATACCGAAGTCGACGGGCGCGCCGGTGACCCGGGACGTCCGGACCGCAACGTTACCCGTAGCGCCCCGATGACGGGCGCGGCCGGCTGCACTGCCTCGGCTCTCGGGTTACTATCGGGGTCTCAGGCAAGGACGACATAAATCCAATGAGATCACGACTGAACGGACGCCTGTGCTGGCCCCCGACCGCCGCCGCACTGATGCTGATAATGACCGGCTGCAGCTGGTTTCACCGTCCGCCCGACACGGTAACCGCGACACCCAGCACGCCAGCGGAGCAACAGGCCGAGTGCGCACGCCTCGCGGCCGAGATCAGAACCTACCAGGCGAAGCAGCGCCAGGCTCCGACCATCAGCACCGACGAGGACATCGTGAACGCCGCCGAGGCCAAAGCGGACAACCGCCTCGAGGATCTGCAGTCCCAGTACAACGACATGGACTGCTCCGCGGCCGCGCTACCGCCGGCACGAGCGAGGATACCACCCTTGCCGCCGGCACCCGGCGGCGTGCTGCAATAAGTCTGCGTCGTAGCAGGGCTTCGCGGACCAAAGCTCTCGCGTTCAGGGCTTGGCGATGTTCCAGTAAATACCCGCGCCGCCGCGATACTGGGCAAAGTTGGCCAGAAAAAGGGCCTGCTGGAACTGGCTGTAGTTGCCTTCCGGGTTGTGGAAGTCGTAAGTCGCCTGCCCGGTGTGATCACCCGGCACTCGATCGGCGCGGTAGGTGTAGAGCGCGTAACCCTTGTACGCCCACTGCCGACTCCCGTCGGGACGCTGCACCGTCTCCCAGAAGCCGGCGGACTGCGCGCTGGCGCCCGCGAGGAACGGTTGCCAGCGCTGCAGGCAGGCACCGTCCGTGCAGGCCGAGGCTCCCAGGCGCTTCCCCTTGGCGTAAGCACTGTGTGAGAACGTCTCACGCAGATTTCGTCCGCCCCAGCGCTTCTCGAACGGGTAGCTCCCATAGAGTGTCTGGCCACGCCAAGTCAACGCGTCGCCGTAGCCGTCGAAGGTCATCACGCCCACCTCGGCGGGGCGAAAATTCACCGATACCGCGGCGAGCGCCCAGTGCGGATCGAGGCCGATCCCGTGTGCATCACCTGCCAGCTTGTCACCGCTGAACAGGTATAGCGGGCGTCCCTTGTAGGTCCACTGCAGCGATCCATCGTCGCGCGTGGCGATGGAGAAGTCGCCGACGGCGATGCCCAGTGCCGGCGCAGCCAGCGGCAACCACCGCACCCTGCAGCCAGTAGGCGCGCACTCCTGGCCGTCATGCCGCACGTCACCATCGAAGCTATACAACGTCAGACCGTCGGCATTGACCAGCGCCACGGCTTGGGCCGAGTCCAGCAGCTGCACGTCGATCCCATCCGGCAGCGTCTCGGTGGCGGCGGGTGTGAACCGCACCACCCGCCAGCCGGACGGGGGTAGCAGTGCTCCTGCCTGTACCGGATCCTCGGCGAGCTTCAAATTCGCCGTCTCGCTCAGGGCAACGTTGGTCGCTACTTCGCCGGCGACATGCTCTTTCGTCCAGGTGTAAAGCGGGTGAGATTGATAGGCCCATTGAGACGCCCCATCCGGCCGCGACACGAGCGACCAATCACCGAACGCGCGCGCGCCGCGCGCCGCGCGCAGTGGCAGAAACTCCTGAGCACACACTCCGACGCACCTGGAGCTGTGCGCTGTGTCGTTAGCGGACATCAGCAGCGTGTGGCCGCTCGCATCTCCGGGCCGCACCCACAGGAGCTTGGGCTCCGAGGCATTCAGCTCTCGAACCACCTCGACCAGGGTCACGCCGGGCGGCGTCGTCGGTGGCAGCTGTGGCACGCGCGCCTGCACACCGGCCGCACACAGGATGGCAAGCGCACCGGTCAGCGCACCGGCCGATTGCGCCACTGGGGAGTCGATCGAGCTTCGCAACATGATGGGTTCCTCGGGCCTTATTGCGGCGCAGCGCAGCAGCTGAGGAAGTATGCACCAGATCGCATGGGTCCGGGCTCGATTCCGCCGAGGCGGAAAAATATCGCGCCCGTTGCGACAACACCAATTGCGGCGCCGGGTTGCCGCTGCCTCGGTCGGGTCAGAAGGCACACGAAGGTGCTATCGGCCTCGGCGCACACCGTGACGACGAGCGCTGCGGCGCGTCGGCCAATCGATCGCGCCCGCGGCTCACGGCGGCAGAGCGCCGCCGGATTCGGCCACGACGGCTGAACCGTAGCTGAAGGATGCTGGGGCACTGCGGTACCGCCGGGCGCTGAAGTTGCGGATACAAAATTTCCGCTATGCAACTGGTACCTTGCCTGCTCCGGTGATGTGTCACGCACAGAGCGCATTCCACCGCCCGCTTCGCGCCGCGAGCGGGCAGCCATGCGCGAGGAGATATCGATGCAAGCAAATAAGCCGGCGCAACGGCACGAGGCTGCGAGGGTCGCCGGCAATCTCGCCGGGGTGCGCTCGGTGGACAACGGGCTGCACATCAACGACCAGGGCGAGTTGGTCGGCAGCGCGACGCCGCCGGCAGCATCGCCGCCTCGGTGCAAGGCGTGCGGATGGTCGATAACGACCTGCGGCTCACCTCGCCGCAATAGATCCCGCAATAGATCACTGGTAGCCAATCACTCTCCGGGCGATGCGAGACGGCCGGCACGGCCGTCCCTAGTTGCGGCGCGCACGCACTACTCGGGTGTGCCAAAATGATGAGGTATTCGGCCCAGGGAATCGCCGGCCCATAGCAACCATATCCACGGTCCAGGAGCAAGCGCCATGAGCAGCGCCATCGAATCGCGTCCCCGCACTCTCGCATGGTTCACCCTGACTGCAATCCTGATTACCACGGTGGCGGCACTCGGTCTGCTGACCTCCAGCGCCTCCGCAATCGAGGCGACCGAACTCAACGCGGCAGCCATCACCATCACCCTGCCTGATCAGATTCATTGGGTTGATAGCGGCGGTGGCGCGCAGCAGGCGGTCCTGGTCGGTGATCCAGACAAGCCAGGC
>JASHTF010000119.1 GCA_030040715.1 Gammaproteobacteria bacterium
TCTGCGAGCGACTCTGCGTAGCAGGGTGATCGTTGCGTCGACGAAGAAGATTCCGCCCAGGATAATCCACACCCAAGGTGCCGTACCATACGCCCGCGTAGCGGAGAGCCCGAGCACCGCGAGCGCGAAGCCGACGTAGCCGCTGCCCACGTCCCCCATGAAGATCCTTGCGGGAGGCCAATTCCACAGCAGAAACCCTGCGCAGGCTGCCGCGAGCGCGCACGCGGCAAAGCCGGTTGGGTCCCTGGCCGCTATACTGATCGCCCCGCCTGCGAGGGCGACGAACACCGCCTCGGAGGCTGCGATGCCATCGATGCCATCCATGAAGTTGAACAGATTGAGGGTCCAGACGATGCCGGTCGCCGCGATGAAGTGACCGGGCCAGCCGAGACTCGCGATCGTTGTACCGACGCTTATCGGCGGCAAGCCTCCTAACCACCACACAGCCCATGCCGCGGCGGCGAAATGCACCGCGAGCCGAGAGGCAAATGCCACCGGGCGGCGATCGTCAACGTACCCGACGATCGCCACCGCCGCGCCGCCGCCGCCCAGGGCGATGGCGAGGCGCGTATCGATCATCCCTGTCACGCTGAGGGCGATCAGTGCTACGCTCATCGTGAGTACGATTGCAATTCCGCCCCCGCGTGGCGTTGGCACTGAATGGGAGCTGCGGGCGTTCGGCCGGTCGAGTAGTCCGTCCGCCAGCGCGAGTCGTCGCCACAGCCCCGTCAGGGCCGCGGAGGCCGCGAATACGCCGGCAATGATGAGTGTCAGCTGCGAGCTCACGGCGACTTAGTCCGCGCCAACCGCGAGGGCCGCGAGCCCCAGGTACTCATGTAGCGCCTCCTCGGTTTCGCGCAAGCCCGCGGACGAGGGAATCAGCAATGCGAGGATATCCGAACCCTCCTGGCCCGCCTGCTCACCCGCCGGCGCGGCGATGGGGTGCGCATGTGCTCGCCACATGAGCCGCAACGCCCGCGGCATGTGCCAGGCCGAGGTAACGAGCACGAATGGTGCGGATCCGAGCCGCTGCGCCACGGCGCGCGCCTCGCTCGCCGTATCGAGCGAACCGCTCAGCTCGGTGATGGAAGCGGCCGGAACACCCAGTTCTACGGCCGCGGCGGCATAGCCGCGCGCCGGCGCCCGGTGCCCAACGCGAGCTCCCCCCGAAACCACCAGCTGCGCGGCGGTCAGTTGTTTCAGCTGACGAATACCCTCGGCGAGCCGTGTCAAGCCCTCGACATCCAGCGCCGATACGGCTGGTATCGAATCGCGTGGAAAATAATCGCTACCCAATACGACGACGTAGCGCGTCGTGCTTTGCGACGCGGCCGCGTATAGCGGCGGGTATCGCCGTTCGAGCGGTGCGATGAGGGCATCGCCGAGCAGCCGAGTGCAACTGAGATAGGTGAGCGCTGCAGCACATATCCACAGCACCCCAGCCGCTCGGCACGCACCGCGCATGCGGAACCCGAGCCCGGTGGCTGCGAGGGTAAGGCAGATCATCATGGGGGAACTCAGCACCCCAACCGTCTGCTTAAACAGAAACACCTAGCTGTCCTGACGGCGGTACCAGTCGACGGTACGCGCGAGTGCATCCTGCAGCGACACAGGGGGACTCCATTGCAACTGCTGGCGCGTCTGTGCGATATCCACCTTCAGCGAGCCGCAGAGACGGCGCACCTCTGCTGACCTGCCGAGCAGGCCTCCCACGAGGCGCAGCAGCGGCAGCGGCGTTGCCACCACTCGCGCCCGACGTCCTAGCAGCGCGGCCAATCGGCGTACCAACTCGGCGGTGGAGATGTCATCCCCGTCGGAGACCATCCACGTGCCACCGGCCGCTGCGGGATGTCGAAGCATACGTACAAGTAAATCACATAGATTCCAAACGCTCACCAGGCTGCGCTCGTTGTGCACAGACCCGAGCGGGAACAGGCCCTCGTGATCGACACGATGCAATAGCCGCAGAAAGTTTGCGCGCACGCCTGGCCCGTAGACGAGCGGTGCACGAACCGTAACATTCTCCAGGGTCGAACCTGCCGCAGCCTCTGCGAGCAGGCACTCACCCTGCCATTTCGATGATCCATAGGCGTCCTGCGGGTCTGGCGCGTCACTCGAGGTGTAGCCACGATCGGCACGCCCCTCGCCGTTCACCTTGATGCTACTGAGATAGACCATGCGCCGTACGCCCAGGCGCGCTGCCTCGCGTGCGAGACGCCCCGTCCCCTCGGCGTTGGTGTCGAAGTAGCATTGCACATCCTGCCGGCTGCCTCCCAGAACATGCGCCCGAGCCGCAAGATGCACCACGAATTCACTGCCGCGTAATGCGCTCTCCCAGTCGGTATGCGGCCCGATATCGCCGACCAGGACACACTCGACGCCGGCAGCCGCTTTGCCTGCCGTGCGCAGCGCTGCGCGTACACGATAGCCTGCCTCGGTCAAGCTCGCACAGAGCATGCGTCCGACGAATCCTGTCGTACCGGTCACCAGGACGCGTTCCGACGTGCGCGTCACGTGATAACCTTGGGCACGCTTGGCGAGTAACTTTCACTCGCGCTCATCCCGAGACCCTTCTGATGCAGCGTCGCGATCTTCCAAGTGCTCTGCTTGCCTCAGCGGTAGACACTGCCCTGCCCGCTGCGAGCGTGAGCCCGCCGCGGGGCGCCGGCCCGTATTATTCCCAAACGGGTGCCGAGCACACCGCGGGCGTGGTGCCCAGCGACTATAGCCATCCTCCCGGGAGCGTGCTGCGCTATGGGGCCGATCCGTCCGGAAATTCGGACAGCTCCGGTGCCTGGAGCCGTGCGATCAAGGGGAATTCGCTCGTGTACGACGATTATCCTGGAGGAGGATCGTATCGGTTCGACTCCGAGGTCATCATCGCGCGCTCTCCGGTGACCCTTTGGGGTTCGGCGAAGCAAATAGGCGGCGGTATCGGCGGCACCACGATCACTCTGTCGAGCGCCGCGGGGACTGGGCGCGCTGCGCTGCGCACCACCTCGTTTGCGAGCTGCGTGCGCATCGAGCGGATCCGATTCGCATGGCAAACGCTCGCGAGCGCCCAGTACGGACTGCGATTTGCGGAGTTGCGCTCCTCGAGAATTCTCGACTGCGCCTTCATTGGAGACCATTCCCCCTCGAACTCGGCCATCGGCATTCGCTTCGACGGCAGTGGTACCTACACCGGCGACGTGACGGTACGGGACAACTACTTCGCGGGGCTTCTGGGCGCCATCGAGCTTGCCGGTACCTGCAGCAGCGTGCGGATTCTCGAAAACGAGATGTCCGGCTACGTGCAGCGCGCCAGCTCCTGCGCAATCAGGGCGAGCGAACACGTTATTGAGACCGTCATCGCCTTCAACAGCGTCGAGGGTTGGACGGTTGGGATTGCCACGAGCGGCGGTTCCATCAAGCAGGTGGCGAACACCTACGAGACAAACGGAACGAATTTCGAGTGGACGCGAGGGGCAGGAAATGCTCGCATCTGGAACATGTCGGTAGCGGAGAGCTTCGTCTCGGGCGGCGCACCCAAGTACCCGATGAACGATACCGATGCCTGTATGGTGCTGGGCGGACCTGGAATTGGCGACTTCGACTCGATGAGCCTCAACGCGCGCCGCGGACTGTTCTCCTACGGACGCGCTGCCAAAGAGGGCGACTGGACCCACGAGCCATTCAACTCCGCGAGCTACAGTGCCGGCGCATCGGCCGCGTGGAACGTATCCGCCAACCCGCAGACGCAAATCGAATACACGCGCATCGGGCATACCATGCTGGTCAATTTTCGGGTCGAGTCGAGCTCTCTCGCGGGCATCCGTCCGACCCGTCTGACTATCCGTTTGCCGGGAAACGAGACTGCAGTGAGCGGCTGCACTGCAACGTGCTACGTCAACGACGGTACGGAGGCCATTGCGAAGGTGCAGATTGATTCCGGTGCCAACGTGCTTACACTCTCCAAGCTTAACGATCAACCCTTCAACGCCGGGCGCTTCTCGTGCTGGGGTAGCATCGTTTTCGCCTGCAACTAGTGAGCTACTCGGGTGGAAGCACGGCTTACGCCGCGCTCGGGCCAAGCCTCGCGCAATACACTCTCGTACACCTCGAGGTGCTGAGCGACGATGCGCTCGAGTGCGTAGTCGCGCTCTGCGAGTGCGCGCGCCGCGTTTCCCATGGAACGACGTTGCACCGGGTCGTCGAGAAGCTTGCGGATGGCACTGCCGAGTGCGGTCACGTCCCGCGGCGGGACCAGGAGCCCCGTGCGCCCCGGGTCGATCGCGTCCCTGCAGCCCGGCCAATCAGTGGTCACCACCGGCCGGCCGCACGCGGCGGCCTCCGCCAGCACCTTTGGCAGACCTTCTCCGTAGTACGAGGGCAAAACGACCAAATTGGAAGCCGCGAACAGATCAGCCATGTCGTGTCGCTGACCTATGACTTCCAGCGCGGGGTCGCGACGCCAGCGCTCTATCTCATCAAAGCCCAAGCTCGAGCCGCTCTCAGGGTCCGGGTCACCCGCGATCAGGAAGCGGGCTTCCAAACCATCGTCGCGCAGCCGCCGCGCGGCGTCGACGAACTCGCGTATCCCTTTTGACTTCAGTAGCCGAGAAGCAAAAATGACTACCGGGGTACCTTCCGGCTCTGGCGTCGGATGGTAGGTACGAAGGTTCACGCCGGAGCCTTTGATTATAATAGTTTTTTCGCGTGGCAATGCTGCCAGCCGCACGAGCGCGTCCTGGTCGGAACTGTTCTGAAAGATGACCTTCAAGCCTTTTCGATTCAGAGCAAGCCGGTACGCGACGGTGATCATCCGGCGCATCGTCGCCGCCAAGGCGCCGCTCTCTGCGAATACCTGGCCGAGCCCCGAAATTGCGGCTACCACCGCGGGTACTCCAGTCAGGCGCGCGGCGAGCCCGCCGTACAAGACCGGTTTGACGGTCACGAGATGTACCAGATCGGGTTGCAGTCGCCGCATGAGCCGCACGATCTCAGCAAACGCCGCGACCTCGCGCACGGGATTGACGCCGTGGCGAGACAACCGCAGCGGATGATGCACCAAGCCGTGGGATCGGATGACTTCCACTGCTGCACCCGCTGCGGTCGCGATGTGCACGTCGAACCCGGTATCGCGCGCCGCAAGCGCCACGGGCAGGCGGTGTGAAACGAA
>JASHTF010000120.1 GCA_030040715.1 Gammaproteobacteria bacterium
GCGCACCTCACCGCTCGACTCCGCCACCGCCACGGCAATCGTCTCCGCATGGACATCCAGACCTACAAATCGTACGTTCCTCATCGCCGGCTCCCATTTGTATGCGGCTCTGCGCCGCGGGTCTTACCCGATCCAAAGCGTAACCCGCGCTTTGCAAATCGGGAGCCGGTCGTTCCATTGTGACTAAAGGGCGGTAGCCCCAACGCGACATTTGCATTCTTGAGCGGGAGCGGCGCGGATCCGACGGGACGAAGTCGCATGGCCTTTGCACGCTACAAGGGAGAGGCTGAAAACACACTTCTCGGGGACGCCTTTCCGCACTTGTATATCTTCCGGCCCGCTTACATCTACCCGGTCGAGCCGCGGAAAGAGCCAAACTTGTCGTATAGCTTATTGCGCGTGGTATATCCGGTATTTCGCTTGCTATTCCCAAATCAGGTGATCCGGGCTGACGATCTGGCCCGGGTGATGGTGGAAGCCGCCGTCCAGCAAGATCGCGAGCCTCAAAGCCGAGTCTTAGAGAATCGTGACATCAAAGCCTGGGCGACCCTGCTCAAACGACCAGGCCGTCAGTCGTGAGCTGCTACTGGGCCGAACTCAAGGGGAACGCCACGCTCCGCCCCATTGCCCTAATCGTCGTCCAACGCTCCGACGGGCTTTCCAGAAAGCGGTCGCCGGGGAGTGTCGGCAGAGGGTCGAACTCGCAAATTTCTACTTCCAGACGAGCTTATCAGGCGTCGTAACGTTCTCGGTTGGCGTTGGCGCTCCGGGCATAGGGTCGTCCAGGTTCACGGCGCAGTAGGGGCAGAAGTTGGGCGCGCTTTTCTTCCCGCTGAAGGCCACGGGCATGGCTATGGTCTGGCCGAGTCTCCTGGAACACTTCGGGCACTTTACCGAGAACTGGAGGAAGACGATTGCGCTGCCAAACAGTACGACTCCGATGATCGCCGCAACGGGCGGTGGATGTCCCTTGTAGATTGCGGCCGACAGAGGCAAGAGCAGCCAACCGCCGACGGCGGCTCCGCTCAGGGCCCAGACCCGGTGTCGGATGAAGTCTCGGATAGTCTTCTCCATGGAAACCGATGGTAGCGCTGCTCGATCAGCGCGACTGTGAACTGGCGTCGATCGCCGTCGCCGAGCCATCCATTCAGCGCGTCCATTGAATGGACGTCACAACCCGACTACCACAGAGCGGTCATTCGGAGATTAGCCGCGGCGCAAGTGCTGCAGCGCCCCGTGGGATCTTTCACCGGCAGAGAGTTCCGCCGACATCATCATCCGCGCGATCGCGCTAGCGTTGAGCTTGATACAAGCAGGAGGTCGTTATGCCCGGCGCACAGCAGAGTGGCAGTAATGCCGCTATTCGACCGTTTCGTGCGAATGTTCCAGAGGAGGAACTTACCGAATTACGCCGGCGCATAAACGCGACTAGGTGGCCTGACCGAGAAACGGTCAAGGATCAATCGCAAGGTCCGCAGCTCGCGACGATGCAGAAACTGGCGCGCTACTGGGCGACAGAGTATGACTGGCGCAAGGTCGAGGCGCGACTGAACGCCGTACCGAACTTCATGACGGAGATCGATGGACTCGACATCCACTTCATCCACGTTCGATCGCAGCATGAGAATGCATTGCCGCTCATCGTCACTCACGGATGGCCTGGCTCGATCATCGAGCAGCTCAAGATCATCGATCCGCTGACTAATCCCACGGCGCATGGCGGAACCGCGTCGGACGCGTTCCATGTAGTGATTCCGTCGATGCCGGGTTACGGCTTCTCAGGTAAGCCCACTACCAGTGGCTGGGGCCCGGCTCACATCGCAGGTGCGTGGGTAGTGCTGATGAAGCGCCTCGGATACACGAAGTTCGTCGCTCAAGGCGGCGATTGGGGTGCAATTATCACGGACATAATGGCTACCCAGGGGCATCCGGAGCTGCTTGGTATTCACTCTAACATGCCAGGCATTTTTTCCACCGAAATTGACAGGGCTGCGCTAACGGGTGCTCCGGTGCCACCCGGTCTTTCTGCGGAGGAAAAGCTCGCGTACGAACGCCTGGCCCTCGAATATGCGAAGGGCATTGGCTACGGCTATCAGATGGGATTACGCCCGCAGGCTCTTTACGCGATCGCAGATTCCCCGGTCGGCTTGGCTGCCTACCTACTTGATCACGATGCGGCCAGCCTGGCGCTCATCTCACGTGTATTTGATGGGCGGTCCGAAGGCCTTACACGAGATGATGTCCTCGACAACATCACGCTGACCTGGCTGACAAACACCGGGGTTTCCGCTGGGCGCCTCTATTGGGAGGGCTTCGAGAATAAGGTTTCCTTCTTCGGCGCCAAAGGTGTCTCCATCCCGGCTGCCGTGAGCGTCTTTCCGGACGAACTCTATCAAGCCCCACGCAGCTGGGCAGAGCAGGCGTATCCCAAACTTATTCATTACAACAAGCTCCCCAAGGGCGGACACTTTGCTGCATGGGAACAGCCCAAGCTCTTCTCAGAGGAAGTTCGCGCGAGCTTCCGATCACTGCACTAAGCCGGGCCTCATTAGCCGACAGCTAGTGCCATATCCAGCACTTCTGAGCGGCCGCGGCGTGGGCTTTCCGGACCGAGACGTGACGCGGGCGGCCATCAACCTTCGGAGAGGCGCAGTGCTCGGGGGTCCTTCAGCACCGCTATGCCAAGGATGTTTAGACTGTCGGGGGCCGGGCGCTTTTCGAGAGGCTTGTTCTCGTAGGCCGAGAGTTCATCGCGTACCTTCTTCCAATCGTCAGGGTGAAGGCGCCACGCCATGCGTGAACTGACTTCCGGCAGGTAGCGGATCGCCGCAGTGACTTCGCGTATCACGACATGGAGCGCGCTCCCAGCCCGGACCGTATTGGTTAGGTCGTTCATTTGGGTGTCCCCGCTTGGCCAAATTGAGACCGATACGCGCGCTCGCCAGCTCCCCTGTGAGCCTGTTACACGCTAGGCCCCTTGGCCGACTTGCACCGTGACAGCGGTCGCAGAGCAGGATCACACCTCGTATTGTCCCGCGATCATTGGCCTTGCTCCGCTGCTTAGCTTCGCGAAAGCGGTCACCTCATCGGTCCGGTTCGGGGTCGATAGCGCCGCCGCGGCACTCGGCAAGACTCAGGCAATAGCTGTAATCTGGCGCCCCTTGGCTCGCTTATTACCCGTGATGCTTCTTCGATGCGACAGAACGAGCCATGCCAACGCTCGGCGTTTTTGCGGCGATAACGGAGGGCGCCATGAGCTTCCAAGCCCGAAAATCGACCATCACGGCTCAACCGCTCATAGCCGTGCGAAATGTCAGGGCAAGTAGTCGTTGGTACGCGGACTTGCTCGGAGCTGAGTGGCTTCCAGAACACAGGCATCGCGACGTCTACGATCGGATCTCACACTCAGGTCAGTTGCTTCTTCAACTACACGCCTGGGACGAGGAGAACCACCCCAATCTGGTTAACGCCGATCTCGCGCCGCTGGGACACGGCGTTTTGCTATGGTTTCAGGTAGATGATTTTGACTCGGTCGTGAAGCGAGCTCGTAGCTTGGGGGCTGAAATCATCGAAGAACCCCACGTAAATCCTGCGCCCCGGCACAGAGAGATTTGGATCCGAGATCCCGACGGTTATGTGGTGGTGGTTGCGAGTCCCGACGGTGAATGCAGCTCATGAGCTGCGCGCGGCCGGTCCTGAGTGCGACCGATCAGCACCAACGGCGCTGAAATTGGAGCCACCATGACTTTCTCCACGGCCAAGTACCTGTTCGCAGCCATCGGTCCGGTAATACTGCTGGGAAGCCCGGTGGTCTACGAGTGCACCGCGTCGTTCGTCCGTCGTGCCGCCAGAGCGCAGGGAACCGTAGGGGCCGACCATCAGCTACAGCTACCAGCCGGTCGTCCGGTTCCAACACGGCGCGCCGTCCACGACCGGTTGCCGTCACCGCTGCAATCGAGTGAAGCTCGCAATCCAATTCGGCTCCCAGGTCTTGCCGCCATCCGCGGAAAACGCCTGCTCGAGTCGGTAGGAGACCGAACCGATGCCGGAGAAGATGAATCGAACGAAGACCGGCGAGCCATCCAGCGTATCTTCGCCGTAGAACTCTCCCTGGCCGCCAGCAAACCGACCGATCATCGGAGTACCGACGGCGCCGTCCCGGCTGCTCGCCCAGTAGATGCTCCAGCTGCGCGACTTCGGATTGTAGAGCCGCAGACTGAGTCCCTCGATGTGACCATCCGGTCCGTCTACTTCCAGCTCTCCCAGGTTCGCGCGTCCGTTCCATACCGGCGCGAGCGTCGACGTGCCGTAGTAATCCGTCCAATCCCTTGAGCCCGAGAGCGGATGCCGCAGGCGGTGAATGTGAGCGTTCCAGGTCCCGAACTCGAAGTCGAAACCGCGCTGGCCGTCGAGAGATGGTCCCTGAGCGCTGACACCGCTGGCTTCCTCGGCACGAATGCCGTCCGTGCGCGTGTCCACGGCGATCCAGTTCACCTCCCAGGTCCTGCCGCCGTCTTCCGAGAAAGCCTGCTCGAAGCGGATTGAGCTCGCGCTGATGTCCGACCAGACGTTACGTACCAGGATGCTCCGACCGTTGTAGAGTTCAGTATCGAAGAATTCCCCTCGCCCATTCTTAAATTCGCCAATCGTCGGCACGGTCAGTGCACTCGGCGTGCTCGTGGTCCCGCCTGCGCTCGCGTAGCTCAGATTCCACTGGTGGGACTGCGGGTTGTAGAGTCGCAGCGACAGCGCTTCGAGATGACCTGCCGGACCCTCGGCCTCGGTTTCGCCGAGACTGCCGCGGCCGCCCCAGATCTTGCGCACGATTGACGTGCCGACGTAATCGGCCCAGTCGTCCGATCCGCTCAGGGGATGCAGCCGCCGCGAGATGTGGGTGCGCCAGGCCCCGATCGAGAAATCAAAATCATGCTGACCGTCACGCGGCGCTGCGGACACACCGCTCACCACCGGGGCCGATCCCGGCTCGGCCGAGATGGACACCCGATGCGACATCCACATCGCGAGTGTGACGCACGCGAACGTGGCAAGACGATGCCCCGCTCGGATGTCGCTCCCGGCGCAAGCAATGCGACTTGGCATATTCCTCCCCTGACGGGTCGGCCGGCGCCAGTGCGCCTGCGCTACCTCGC
>JASHTF010000121.1 GCA_030040715.1 Gammaproteobacteria bacterium
GGCCGGGGCGATGCGGTCGAGCTGCTGTTGCGCGGCAAACAAAATGGCGAGGAGTGGATCAGTCCCGACACGCGCGCCTCCAAGCTCGCGCCCTACCTGGCGGAATGGAAGCGCAAGGTGGAGCGTGTCGGCACGCTCAATTTCCCGTCCGCAGCCCGCAAGGCCGGTCTTTCCGGCAGTCCGGTGGTCGAGGTCGAGATCGCCGCCGATGGGCGCTTGCGACAAGCGCGCGTGCGTCGCACCAGCGGCTATGGCGCGCTGGACCAGGCCGCCCTGACGATCCTCAAGCTCGCGAGTCCGTTTAATCCGTTTCCACCCGACATCGGCGCGGAATACTCCCGCTTGCGCTTCGCCTATCAGTGGGACTTCGTCGCCGGAACGCTGCAGAGTGCCGCGCCCCCGGATGCGAACTCGGACACATCCGCAGCGGCGCCTGCGAACACACCCGCGAACCCGCCTGCAAACGCACCCGCGAACCCGTCCGCGAGCCCGCCCGCCGGCACTACGGCGCCGCCCGCGGGCGCGTCGGCGGGTGCGGACGGGCGTACTCCATAATTCCGAACGCGACTCGAGCCGTTGCACCGAATGCGAGTCGCGTGTGATGCCCTCGTCAGATCGGTCGCCCGGCCCTTGAGAGCCTGCGCGCGTACCCCCATACTCGCTGCATGGCTGCGCGCTATATGGGCACTGTAGATTGCCTGGCCAATCATCTGTTGATCGCGATGCCCTCCCTGAACGAGGGCAACTTCGCGCAGACCGTCGTGCTGATCTGCGAGCATACCGACCGCGCCGCGCTCGGTATCGTGCTCAATAAGCCCCTCGGAATGAAGCTGGCCGACGTGATGGGCCAGATGAAGCTGGACCCGGTGGACGCGCGCATCGGCGAGCAGCCGGTGCTGCGGGGTGGTCCGGTGCAAGTCGATCGCGGCTTCGTGCTGCACCGCCCGGGCGGATCCTGGGACTCCACCCACCGCATCTCGGAGCACGTGCAGGTCACGACCTCGCGCGACGTGCTCGCCGCCATGGCCGCCGGCACCGGGCCGGACGATGCGTTCGTCGCGCTCGGCTACGCGGGCTGGGAAGGCGGACAGCTCGAGCGCGAGGTGCTCGATAACGCCTGGCTGACGCTCCCCATGGACGAGCACATCGTCTTCGAGCTGCCGTTCGAGGATCGCTGGCACGCCGCCTGGCAGTTGCTCGGTGTCGACAGCTCACGCGTGAGCTTCACGGCGGGTCATGCCTGAAGGTCGCGGACGGATCGTCCTCGGCTTCGACTTCGGTCAACGACGTATCGGCATCGCCAGCGGCGACACCGTCAGCGGCGCGGCCGCGCCGTGCACTACACTCCGTTGCAGCGATCGTGGGCCCGACTGGACGGCCATCGAGCGGCTGCTGCGGCAATTCAGACCTGAGGTGCTGGTCGTCGGCAGCCCGCGGCTCGCCGACGGCACGGACGCAGCGCTCGCTACGGCCGCTGACCAGTTCGCCGCCGAGCTTCAGCGCCGCAGCGGCCTGGCCGTCGAACGCGTTGATGAGTACGCCTCGTCGCTCGAGGCCGCGGCGGCCTTGCGACAGCTGCGCGCGGCGGGGAGCCGGCGCCGCCGGCTGCGCCGCGGCGACCTGGACGGCGCGGCTGCCGCTATCATTCTGCAGCGGTGGCTGCGCACAGGCGCGGACGCTCGGACGGTGGCAGCAGGCAGCGGGACGCGGGTGCCAGGGACGTAGACTCGGATGCATGGCCAGGGGACGACGGCGACAATAGGGCGGGAAGCTCGGCGCAGACCCGCAGTAACGAGCAGCGACGATGATTGACCAGCGACGTGCCGACGGCTCGTTGCGCCACCTGATCACCCTCGAGGGAGTGCGTCGCGACGAGGTCGAGGCGCTGCTCGGGCGCGCGCAGCACTATGCCCGCGCACTGGCACGAGGCAGCGCCTACAACCGCGTATTGGAGGGCGTGCAGGTCGCCACGCTGTTCGCCGAACCCTCGACGCGCACGCGTGTGTCCTTCGAGCTGGCCGGACGCCGTCTCGGCGCCCAGGTTCTGAACCTCGAGTTGCAGCTGTCCTCGCGCGTCAAGGGCGAGAGCATGCTCGATACCGTCTACACGCTGCAGGCGCTGTACTTCGACGTGCTGGTGATCCGCGACGCCGAGGCCGGGGTGCTGGCGCACGTGGCCGCGCATGTGGCGCCGCAGGTCAGCGTGCTGTCGGCCGGCGAGGCGCATCTGTCGCATCCGACCCAGGGCCTGCTCGACGCGCTCACGGTGCGCGAGCACAAGGGCGCGATTGACCAACTGGCGATCGCGATCGTCGGCGACATCCGCCACTCGCGCGTCGCCCGCTCGGCCTATCAGGTCTTCCGTCTGCTGCAGGCACGGGAGCTGCGCATCGTCGGACCGCCGGGGTTGCTGCCCGAAAGCGAGGAGTTCCCGGGATGCGCGCGTTTTGAGACGCTCGAGGCAGGCTTGGAGGGCGTCGACGTGGTGATGATGCTGCGTATCCAGAAGGAGCGCTTCGCCGCCACGCGGGTGCCGGACGCCGCCGAATATTTCGCACGCTACGGGCTGACGCCGGCGCGTCTGGCGCGCGCACGACCGGATGCGATCGTGCTGCATCCGCAACCCATGAATCGCGGTATCGAGATCGCCTCCGAGGTCGCCGACGGACCGCAATCGGTCATCCGCGCCCAGGTCAGCAACGGCGTGGCCGTACGCATGGCGGTGCTCGAGACCGTCGCCGGACGGTTAGCCCAATGAGCAGCAGCGCTGAGCCGCTGCATGCGCACCGCGGCAGTATCGCGCTCGAGCAGGCGCGCGTGCTGTCACACACGCATTTCGAGGCCGATCAGCACGTGCTGCGGCTGCACGCGCCGCGTTGCGCGGCGCGCGCGGCCGCCGGCACCTTCGTCCACGTGCGCTGCGCCGAGGATCTGCCGCTGCGCCGCCCGATGTCGATCATGCGCACCAACGCCGATCACGGCTGGATCGATCTGCTCTACAAGGTCACCGGCATCGGCTCGCGCGCACTCGCGCAGCTCGCGCCGCCACAGCTGGTGAGCGTGCTCGGTCCGATCGGGCGCGGGTTCGTCCCGCATCCGCAACGCCCGCGGGTACTGGCGATCGGCGGCGGGATCGGTATTCCGCCGATGATCTGCCTGGTCGAGCAGCTGCAGTCGCGGCGCGATGCCCCCTGGAACCCGCTGGTGCTCATGGGCTCGGAGCTACCGTTTCCGTTTCGGGTGCGTCCCTCGCGGATATTGCTGCCGGGGATGCCCGCCGAAGCGATCGGCGCGATGCCGCTGCTGGAGGAGTGGGGGGTGCCCTCGCGCCTCGCGAGCCGCGCTGACCTTCCGGGCTGCTTCGACGGCTTCGTGACCGATCTGGCGCGCTATTGGCTGCGCTCGCTCGATCGCTCGCAGCTCGCCGAGCTGGAGATCTTCGCCTGTGGCCCGGGACCGATGCTGGCGGCCACGGCCGCCGTGGCCCGCGAGTTGCAGCTACCCTGCCAGGTCGCGCTCGAGGAGTTCATGGCGTGCGCGGTCGGCGGCTGCGCCGGCTGCGCCGTCGCCGTGCACACGGCGGCCGGGGTGTCGATGCAGCGGGTGTGCGTCGATGGCCCGGTATTCGACGCCTACAGCATCTACGCGCTCAACCAAAATTGATCTTGGCTTCGAGATTGGCGCGCGAATCAGCGTAGGCCAACGCCTCCTGCAAGGTGATGCGGCCGGCCTTGTAGAGCGCGTGCAGCCCGCTGTCGAAGCTGCGTACGTCGCGGTCGGCGCTTTGCTGGATGGCTTCCTTGATGCTGACCACATCGCCGCGCTTGATCAGCTCCGCGATGTGAGGGGTGTTGATCATGACCTCGATGGCAGCGACGCGCTTGTTGTCGACTCCCATGACCAGCCGCTGCGCCAGGATCGCGCGCAGGTACTGCGACAGGTCGAGGCACACCTGCTTGAACTGATCGAGCGGAAACATGTTGATGATGCGGTCCAGGCTCTCGGCGCAGTTGTTGGCGTGCAGGCTCGCGAGCACCAGGTGGCCGGTTCCGGCCAGATCGATCGCCGCCTGCATGCTCTCGCGATCGCGGATCTCGCCGATCAGGATCACGTCGGGGGCGGCGCGCACCACGCCGCGCAGTGCCTTGGTGTAGCTATGGGTGTCGATGCCGACCTCGCGCTGATTGATGATCGAGCGCTTGTTGGCGTGCAGGAACTCGATCGGGTCCTCGATCGTGACGATATGGTCGGAGGCGTTCTCGTTGCGATGGTTGAGCATCGCCGCGAGCGTGGTGGATTTGCCCGAGCCGGTGGCGCCGACCGCCAGGATCAGCCCGCGCTTGAGCATCGACAGCTCGCCCACCAGCTCCGGCAGCCCGAGATTGTCGATCCGCGGCATGTCGGCCGAGATGTAGCGCAGCACCATCGCCGGACTACCGCGCTGGAAGAAGATGTTGACGCGGAAGCGCCCCAGGCCGGGCTCGGAAACGGCAAAGTCGATCTCGAGGTCGCGCTGGAACTGCTCGAGCTGCTCCGGGGTCATCAGTCCAAAGCACAGCGAGCGCACCGCGGTCGCGGGCAGCACCTGCTTGTTGACCGGATAGATCTGGCCCTCGATCTTGATCTTGATGGGCGCGTTGGAAGTGAAAAACAGGTCGGATGCCTGGCGCTCCACCATCAGCTTGAACAGCGGCTTGGTGTTGAGCCCACCCTGTGCGTCGGTGGTGGTGATCTCGAGGGGATCAGCTGCGCCCATGGTCGTCAGTAGTTCTTGCCCTGCGCTTCCTCGACGATGGTCAGATCGCCTTCGGCCTCGCTCTGCTTGTTGTCCCGCTTGCTATCGAGCTTGATACGCAGGCGCAGCTCGTTCTTGGAGTCGGCGTTGCGCAGCGCGTCCTCGTACGAGATGTAGCCCTGCTCGTACAGATCGAACAGCGACTGATCGAAGGTCTTCATGCCGACCCGATTGGAGCGCGCCATGACGTCCTTGATCTTGGCAACGTCGCCGCGGAATATCAGATCCTGGATCAGCGGCGACGCCAGCATGATCTCCATCGCAGCGATACGCCCGTGACCCGATTCGCGCGGAATCAGCCGCTGCGAGACCAGCCCGCGGATGTTGAGCGACAGATCCATCAACAGCTGCGCGCGGCGCTCCTCGG
>JASHTF010000122.1 GCA_030040715.1 Gammaproteobacteria bacterium
CCCAAGGCTGCGCACCTCACCGCTCGACTCCGCCACCGCCACGGCAATCGTCTCCGCATGGACATCCAGACCTACAAATCGTACGTTCCTCATCGCCGGCTCCCATTTGTATGCGGCTCTGCGCCGCGGGTCTTACCCGATCCAAAGCGTAACCCGCGCTTTGCAAATCGGGAGCCGGTCGTTCCATTGTGACTAACGGCGGTCGCTATCTTTGCCGCCAGGGCTTATGCAGCCTTCTGGTTCGGTGGAAGAACTCTTACTCCTCGGTTCGGTTTACAGGAGGTGGCCGAATTGGCCACGAACCACACCCTGCTTCGCGCGCTGGATGCCGGGAACGTAGATGAAGCCCGCTCCCTGCTGATCATGCAAGAGGATACCAACTTATTGTCCCTCGACATGCTCGCGCCATACTTCCCTGATGATTTGGCAAAGAGCACTTGTCGGATCATGCAGAAGGTTGCGAAGCAAAGGGCAGACAACGCAGCTAAGTATTCCGCTACGGAGTCCGCTTCTGACCCAGGCGTCCGCCAGATGGTGACTGCATCACTAAAGAAGCCCGCCGCCTGCGAGCACGCAAAGTAACTGGTCGGAGCTGCGCTAGCCCGCCTTAGCCTCGACAGCCGTTTGCTGGGCATCCCCAGAGCGGACATCGACCGGCGGCCGCTTGGGTCGAAAGCTACAGGTAAGGCGGCTTCGCAGTCTTACTGAGGCCGTTGCTGAGGAACAGCAACGCAAAGAAAACGAATAGCACGTCGGGACCCACGACAACAGCCACGCCCAAGTTAGTGTCAGGAACCAGCCTGACCGCTACCGGAGACCAAACAAAAATGAGTCCGAAGGACACCGCCGCCTTGGCGAAGTCCGACAGCGACGGCCATACGTTCAGGAAGGGAACATGAGTTCCAGCTGGCAGCTCGATAAACCCTGTATTCGCCAATGCGCTTAGCAGCGCCAAGGGTAAGAGTGCAAGAAGCAATGGATGTCGTGCTCCTCCGTGGTAGCTGTACCACGAGAGCCAAACGATCAGACCCAGACAAGCGCCTAGAACAAGTGCCTTAATCCACCGGGGCTTCCGGCTTCTATCTGGCGGCAGATTAGACGACATGTTCCAGATGATGCGCCGTAGACCGGTCATTCGCCACCGGCTCCTTTGGGTCGCGAGCGACAGATCGGTACTCAGAGGGCCATAAATCCGGGAAGTTTGCCAGCGCGACTATCAAAGGTCGCAGTTGCGCTGCATCCAAGCCCCCTATGGCGCTCCGCAATCAGGCAGTCCGCAAATTCGACTGACGAATCCTGCCATGCAAAGAGAGCACGCTCCAGGGAAGGTTCGTCCTCTATTTGGAACTCTCTCGCCTCTAGCAGACTGGCGAGGGCATTAGCAATTTGCGCTTTCGGCAACCCGTAACGACTTCGCAATACCCACTCCGCCTCCAAGAGCACAAGCAGACTGATCAGGATCGGCTCACCCGTGCGCCATTCGCTTTCGATGAGGTTGAGCGCCCGAGAGAATTGTGCCTCATCGTCCCGAACCAGGAATCGCACCAAAACATTGGTGTCGATTCCCAACATCAGCGCGACAACTGCTCGGTTGGAATGCGCTTCTGACGGGATTTGCGCAGTAGACCCCCTAAGGACGCTGCGCTTTTATTTTTCGCTCGCATCTGCACCGTGCCATCGGGCATCAAGGTAAACGTGATCCGGTCGCCAGATTTCAGCCTCAAGGCATCGCGGATCTCCTTCGGGACGGTTGTCTGGCCTTTGCTTGTCAAAGTGGATTCAGTCGTCATGCCGGGGCCTCTAAGTAATCCTTACATATTTATAATAGTAAGGATAGTAAAATGTGTCAAGCCTCCACGAGCCGGGGGTTGCCTGCCTCCGTCATGGGACTCTGGCACTCGCTATTAACTTATCCGACGGCGACAGACGCGCTTCGACGCTAAGACACTGAATCAGGATGCCGCAGAGCGGACGGTCGCCACCGGCAGAAATGGGTCGACCGCGGTCTAAAGTCAACGTTAATTCAACGCGCTGGGTCCGGTTTGGGTCGGCTGCGGCGTTTTAACGGACACCGCGGTCAGGAGAGTGCCTCTATCCCCTTGCGCCGTATGACATTCAGTAGCTTCAGTGACGGCCCGCTCGGCCGCTTCTCCCCGATTTCCCACTTCTGAACCGTGGAAACGCTGGTGTTCAGCACTGCTGCGAACACCGCTTGACTGACTTTGCTGCGGACTCGGATGGCACGAATCTGCTTCGCTGTAAGGTCTTGGACCGCCGGCAGTGTCAGAACGTCGAATTCCCGCAGAGTCTGCTTGTCCAGCACCCCAATGCGCTCCAGGCCTACCGCCGTGTTGCGCATCTCATTGAGTAGACGACTTTTTCTCACAACAAATCTCCTCCAGCTCACTCTGAGCGACCGCCTTGTCGAGTAGCTTCGGATCCAGCGCCAAGAGCGCGTTGCCGATCGTTTGCAATGCTCCAAGCTCCCGAGCGCTGATTGTCTCTCGATCCTTCTTCTCGAATCCGAACAGGAAGAACCAGCGGTCCCGAAGATTGCTACCTATAATCGTCCGCGCACCTCCGCGTTTACCGCGACCCGGTACCGGTATCCGCTTCTTGAATACCCTTCCGCCCAAATCGGCATCGATCAGACCCTGTTCCATCTCCTCCACGGCAGCGCATAGCAACTCGTCGTCGATGCCAGTCTTTCGGCTCCAGCGCCCGAAGGTCCTGGTCTTAAACACCCTCCGCACACGCCCAGTATAGCACTTAGTGATATAGACGTGTCCCCATACTTTGCCAGGGTTCCTTATTCCGGGAGACGTGTCATGGAGCAAGATTTCAAGCCTGCCGCGCGCCGCAAGCCCTGGAACAAAGGCAAGATCGTCGGGCAGAAGGCGCCCCTGCGCCTGAAGGACATCTGGGCAATTCGCATCCGATTGCAGCTTGCGAAGCGGACCCGAGAGCTCGCCTTATTTAACCTCGCTGCCGATAGCAAGCTTCGGTCCTGTGACCTCGTGAAGCTCCGTGTGAGGGACATCGCACACGTAGAACGCGTAGCCGCCCGTGCCATCATCATGCAGCAAAAGACCCATCGACCCGTGCAATTCGAGATTACGGAGCAAACCCGCCAGAGTGTGGCGGCTTGGATTACTCTTGCAAGTCTGCGTTCCGAGGACTTCCTGTTCCCTAGTAGATTGCACACGTCCCTGCACGTGTCGACAAGGCAATACGCTCGAATTGTTCACAGCTGGGTTGAGGAGATCGGACTTGATCGCGCTGCTTATGGCACCCACACGTTACGCCGCACCAAAGCTTCCTTGATCTATCGCCGGACCAAGAACCTTCGGGCGGTGCAGTTGTTACTTGGGCACTCTAAGCTCGAGAGCACGGTCAGGTACCTCGGTATCGAGGTGGACGACGCGTTGGAGATGGCCGAGCAGACTGAAGTGTAGCCGGTGAATGCGTTGGTCGGTCAGCGGCTGGCAACGGCCCTGACCGACCAGAAATTGGTTCGCCTCAAAGCTGCCATCTGCGACTGCCCGGAATGGGTCGGGA
>JASHTF010000123.1 GCA_030040715.1 Gammaproteobacteria bacterium
AGCCGGATCCTCTTTGCGGAACGCGCGGATTTGCCCATAACGGAGATCGACCATCATGAACTCACCCGCTAGTGACACCGCTGACACGCTCTCCAGCGCCGCCAGGGAAGCTGCCGCGGATTTTCGCCGACGCAGCGGCAAGGTGAAGCAAAATACCTATGAGGAGCTGCAAGCGTTCCTCGCCGATGTGGAAGATCTCGTCAAGCGGGTAGCGAACATCTCCGACGCGGATATCGCGCGTGCTCGCGTCAAGGTCGCAAATGCGCTCAATGACATGCGCCGCGTAGCGGGAGACACGGCCGACAACCTGCGCGACCGTGCCCGCGTTGCTCTGGATGCAACCAATGAGTACGTACGCGACCGCCCCTGGACCGTGGTAGGAATGGCCGCGGCGGTCGGGTTGATCGTCGGAGTCGGCATCACGTTTGCCACCCGACGCTAACTACGGCAGTCCGAGCGTTGGGCCACCGGCCGGGGGCGCGCTTGTCATCGCTGGAGGCGCTGCCACGGCTTGCACTCGCGGTGCTGGAGCACCTGGTCGCCTATGGAGAGCTGCTGTATGAGGAAGGTGTCGAGGCGGCACAGCGCCTACGCCGCAGCGTCGTAGGCTTCGCCATCGCTGCCGCGGCCGCCTTCATCGCTGTGGAGCTCGCTTGTTTGTGGGTGATCGCGGCGACCTGGAATGGACCGAATCGACTCACCGCGGTGGGGGCGCTTTGTATCGGCTTCGCGCTCATCGCGGTGATCAGCACTGCCTATGCGAGCGGCGCTCATACGTCCGGAGACCATCGGCCGTTCGAGCGCGTGCGCGAGGAATGGCGCGCCGATATGGATGAGTTGGCCGCACTCCATCCGAGGTTGGGCGGATCGGACGACGGCTCGGTGGGAGCTCAGGGTGGGCGCGGCGGCGAGTGAGCGGCGCATCGCGAGTGCCCGCCAGCGATTGCAACGATCGCGCGCGGAGCTGTTCACGCTCGCACATGAAATCAAGGGTGATTTGCCGCGCGGCGACGGCGGCGACGACTTTCCGCGCAGTCGCCTGATGCGCGCCCTCACTGGGCCCCGCGGCCGCATGCTGCTCGGCGGTATGGCGCTGGTCGCGACGTTGCTGCGACCGGTGCTGCTGGCGCGCGCCGGAACAGTGGCGCGGCTGCTGCGTCCGCTGCTGTTTCGCTACCTGCTACCGCGGTTGCTGCGCTAGGACCAACGGCGACACTGGGTGACGGGTGCCGCGGGGTGGATTTCGGGATCAATGATTGGGTATTGGGTGTGTGACTTGAGGGCCGTCTCCATGCAGTCCGATGAGCAACAGACGTCGGCAGCCGGACCTGAGTCCAGCTGCCCATTCCTGAGCGAAGTGGCAGATATACGCCGGCGCGCGCGGCACTACATACAGGAGGGTCCAGTCACCCCGAGCTATGCAGCCGAACGAGACGCGGTGCTGCGGCTCTTGAACGAAGCGCTAGCCACCGAGCTGGTGTGCGTGCTGCGCTACAAACGGCATCATTTCATGGCCGGCGGGGTCGTGGCGGAGGCGGTGCGCGCCGAGCTGTTGCAGCATGCCTACGACGAGCAAGGGCACGCCGATCGCATCGCAGAGCGAATCGTCGAGCTCGGCGGCTCTCCGAACTTCGATACCGATGGCTTGGCGCAGCGCTCGCACTCGGAGTACGTGGAAGGCGAGACGCTGGCGGACATGCTGGCCGAAGATCTGATCGCAGAGCACATCGCCATCGAGAGTTATCGGGAGATCGTCCAGTATCTCGGCTCGAAGGATGTCACGACGCGACGGCTGTTCGAGTCGATCCTGGCGGTCGAGGAGGAGCACGCCGAGGATCTGCGCAGCATGCGCGAGGACATGCTGCGTCGGGAGCGCGCCTCTGGTGGCGCAGCAGACGGGCGCCAGCCAGAGCTGCAATGAACACAGCGCCGGCCGCGGCGAGGAGGTAGTCTCGTACCTCGAGTTTGACGCCCCTGTGCCTCATGGCGCAGGTCGCACTCGCGGCGCGCGTAGCTCGCCGCGGCGAGCCGCGATTCCCTGGTCCCAATTGTTCACGTGCCTGTTGAAGATCGAGCCGATCAGCGCATCAGCCCGTACCCGCTCGTAGAAGGCGTGCACCAACTGCCGGATCATCCTGCGAACGCATTACGCGCTGCGAGCGCTTATTTATCTGGGCACGCACGCTCGACGGCTGTGCACGATCCAAGAGATCGGTGAAGCTGCGGCTGCGGATGCTATCATCGGCTTTCAAAACCGTGTGCAATGCCAGGAGCCGTCCGCTTGCGGTCGCGACACTCGCCAGGCGGCGCGCAGCTTGTGCGTGCCGACACCGACTTCATCCGCGTGCAGCTCGAGCGCGTGTCGCTGGCGCTCAATGGCCGACCGATCCTGCGTAGCGTCGATTGGGAGATACAGCCCGGTCAGCGCTGGGTGCTGCTGGGTGTCAACGGTGCGGGTAAGACGCTGCTGTTGAAGCTTTTGGCCGGGGATGTGTGGCCTTCCCCGGGTCGCGGCCGGCGCAGCTATTACTACCGTGGCGAACGTTTCGACGATCCCTACGGAATCAAGCAGCACATCGCCTATATTGGTGCCGAGCGCCAGGATCGCTACGAGCGCTACCGTTGGAACGCGCGCGTGGAAGCGGTGATTGGTACCGGGCTCTACCGCACCGACCTACCGCTCGATGCGCTGACTCGGCAGGACCGGATGCGTGTTGCCGCGCTGCTGCGCTCGCTGGGCCTCGAGTCGCTCGCGCGCCGGCGCTTTCTGACGCTCTCCTATGGAGAGCGGCGGTTGGTGCTGCTGGCACGCGCGCTCGCCGCGGCGCCGCGGCTGCTGCTGCTCGATGAGCTGCTCAGCGGGCTGGACCCTTTGAATCGCGAGCGCGCGGTGCGCTGTCTCAGCGTCATCAGCCGTTCGCGGCTGCCTTGGGTACTGACGACCCATCGGGCCGACGAGCTGCCCAGTTCAGCGACGCACCGCTGCCGGCTCCACGCCGGACGCATGCGCCTGCTGAGTGCGCCGCCGCCGGTCGTGGTGAGGCAAGCGGCTGGATCTGCGCGACCGGCTGCGAGCCATGCCACCCGCGGCGTGCCCCGCTCGACCCCACCGCGGGCAGAGGCGCACGCGCTGATGACCTTGAGCAATGTCACGCTGTGGCGTGAGGGCGCGCGCGCCTTGCAGGGTCTGTCGCTGGTAATCGGAGCCAGTGAATGCTGGGTGGTACATGGAGCCAACGGTAGCGGCAAGTCGAGCTTCATTCAGCTGCTGTACGGAGATCTCAGCGCTGCGAGCGGTGGGACGCTAGCGCGCGCGGGTCTGGCGCGCGGAACCCCGATCGAGCAGTTCAAGCGCCGCGTGGGCCTGGTGTCCCCGGAGCTGCAGACGCTGCACCCGCGCCATGTGCAGGTCGATGAGGTGGTTGCCTCCGGCAGGCGCGCCAGCATCGGCCACGACGGCCCCATCGGCGCGCGCAGCCGAGTGCGGCTGCGTCGGGTACTGCGCCGCATGCACATCGCGGCGCTCGAGGCGCGCACCTTTGGCACGCTCTCGTATGGGCAGGCGCGCCTGGTGCTGTTTGCGCGCGCTCTGGTTCATGACCCTGATATCCTGCTGCTCGATGAGCCTTATGCCGGGCTCGACGCGTCGACGCGCGGGCGGTTGCAGATACTGATCGAGCAGGCGGTGCAATCAGGTGTGACGGTCGTGATGGCGACTCATCATCGTGACGATTGGCCTCACGGCGCGACGCACGAGCTCGAGCTGGTGCGCGGGCAGGCACGCTATAGCGGCCCGGTGCGCGCATCCGGGCGCGCTCCACGGCGTGACGGCGGACGAGTAGGCGCCGAGCGGCAAAGTCAGCTGCGGCGGCGGTTGCCGCGCGCTCGCGACGCTCGGGGCGCTCAAACGGCTCGAGACCCTCGAGGGCGAACACACGGTCGGCGGCGCGACTCCCGGCGCCACGCCGATCGGGCGGTGAACACCTCGGGCGAGCGACGCTGGTGAGGCGCTCGGTCGGCCTCATCGGTGCCGTGGTGGTCGCGGTGCTGGCCTGGGCGGCGATCAGCTACTACCGCTACCTCGAGCGCTCCGCAGCGCTCAGGGTCGAGGTCGCGGGGGGCGATGGCGGAGGCTTACCGCTGGCGCGGCCGGAGAGCGAACACTTCGACGCGACTGCGCTCGAGCGCGTCACTCAGGATCCCGCGGCAGCTGGACTGCGGGCGTTCATCGTGCTGCGCCACGGACACGTCGTGTTCGAGCGCTTCCGTCATGGCATCAACGCCAATACGTTGATCGACTCCGGTGGGTTCGCACCGGCGCTGGTGGCGTTGGTCGCCGGCGTCACGGTGCAGCAGCGCATGCTGGCGCTGTCTGCGCTCGGCCCGTTCGACGCGCCCGGCTGGCGCGATGCGATCGAGCACGCGAGCGGTCACCGCTATACGGAGCTGCTGGGGCACAGGGTGTGGGCGCGACTGAATGCGGCGCCGGCCTACATTGCCCTGCCGACTCCGAATGCGGCGGCTCCCGTCGATTGCTGCTTTCATGCCCGGGTTCAGGATTGGATGCGCATCGGCGCTTTGCTGGTGGATGGGGGTAACTTCGAGGGTGCTCAAATCGTCACCGATAGTTGGATCCTTCGCATGCGCCAGCCGGCCAGCGCCGATGGGCTGCATGGCCTCGGGGTCGAGCTCACTGCCTCCGCGCATGGCGCCGCGCCGCTCGCGGCGCGCGACACCGTGTTTTTGCGCGGTCCGGGACGCTGGCGGCTGTGGGCGGTGCCCAGCCTGCATCTGGTGGTGCTGTTCGGCAGCGGCTCGGGGGACGACGCAGGATCGGCGTCCGCAGGGTCTACCACCACGGTGGGGAGAGCTGCCGCCGCGACCTGGGACGAGACTCGCCTGCCGAATCTCGTGATCGCGGCGGTTACCGATCGCACCGCGCCGCAGAACCCCGAGTCGCTGCTGCAGCAGCTGGTACCGCATCACTGACCGGCGGCCGGAGACGCGTTTGAAGCCACTGCGGGCGTTGTGCATCGTCGTCATCATCGATGTCCTCGGCTTCGGTGTACTCATCCCGCTGATTCCCTACATGGCGATTCGCTACGGCGCGCCGCCAGAACTCAACACGCCGATCCTCGGCATCTACTCGCTCTGCCAGCTGCTCGCGGCACCGCTGTGGGGACGGCTCAGTGATCGCTACGGCCGGCGCCCGATCTTGTTGTCGAGCATGCTCGGGGCGTGCGGCTCCTACCTGATTCTGGCGTTCACGCACTCGCTCGCGGCATTGTTTCTGTCGCGGGCTCTGGCTGGGTTCATGGCGGGCAATCTGGCCGCGGCCATGGCCTACGCGTCCGATATCAGCGCTCCGGCTGATCGCGCCAAGACCATGGGCATGGTGGGCGCAGCCATCGGCGTCGGCTTCATGCTCGGTCCCTTGGTCGGGGGCGCGCTGGCTGGCGAGCATCTGCAGACGGCCAATTTCCTGCGTCCGGCGCTGCTATCGGCGTGCTTGAGCGTAGTGGCGATGATGCTGGTGCTGTTCATGCTGCCCGAGAGCCGCGGCCGCGCCCAGCGCTGCGAGCGCGCCGGCGCGCCGGGGTCTGCTCAGCCGCGCGCTGCGGAGCGCGTGCCCGCCTGGCAGCTGCTGCGGCTGCTGCCGGGGTTGCGGCTGCTCGCGCTGGCGACGCTGCTGGTGACTTTCTCGCAGTCGACATTGGAATCGATCTTTGCGATCTGGGCTGTGGACCGCTATCACGTCGGCCCACGCACGATCGGGGTGACCTTCTTCGTGCTCGCCATCGTCGCCGTCGCCGCACAGGGCGGTCTGGTGCGCACGCTTGCACCACGATTTGGAGAGCACCGGCTGGCCCTGGCCGGGATCGGCGCCTATGTCATCGGGCTGGTGACGGTCGCCTACGGACCGGACCTCGCGCTCGTGATCGTCGGATTGGTGCTGTGCGGGCTCGGTGCCGGGCTGTTCAATCCGAGCGGCGCGGCGCTCGCTTCGCATCAGGCCCAGGCGTACAACCGCGGCGCTATCATGGGGGTCTACCAGGCCGGTACGTCCAGCGCGCGAGTGATCTCCCCGTTCGTGTCAGGCTGGGTGTACACGCGCCTTGGCCCCGGCGCTCCCTACCTGCTGGCCGCCCTGGTGACGCTGCAGGCTGCTTGGTGCGTGCTCGGCGCGCGCAGCGTTGCAGCGGCCGAAACGGTGAGGCGGGAGGCGACGCAACGCCCATGAGCGATCGGTACGGGATCTACACGCTGGGAGAGCGGCGGCCGAGCACCGTCGGTGATGATTTCTATATCGCGCCGGGCGCTCAGGTCATCGGTTCGGTCGTGCTCGGCGCCGGTGTCAGCCTGTGGTTCAACTGCGTGCTGCGCGCCGACGACGAGCTGATCGAGATCGGCGCCGGCAGCAACATCCAGGACGGAGTAGTGATTCACGCCGATGCGCGCGCACCGACCATCATCGGATGCGGCGTCACCGTTGGTCACAGGGCGCTGCTGCATGGCTGTCGCATCGAGGATGAAAGTCTCATCGGCAATGGCGCCATCGTCCTGGACCGCGCCCGCATCGGCCGCCATTGCATCGTCGCGGCAGGCTCACTGGTCCCGCCCGACCGCGTGATCCCGGAAGGCACCGTCATCATGGGTGCACCCGCCAGGACCGTACGCACGGTCAACGACCAGGACCTGGAGCTGATCAGCAGCGCCGCCGCCAGCTACCGGGAGCGCGCACGGCGCTACCGCGCCTTGCTGCAGCCGCTGAGCCTGAAGTAGTCCTGCTCAGTGCTGCATCGGCTTCTTTAGAAAGTCATCGCGGCTCGCGGAATGCACCAGCAGGTACAGCGACTCGCGCCCGCGAGTCAGCGTCAGCGGCACGTCGGCGCCGGCGGCGCCCGTGCTCCAGATGCCACGCAGGAACTGTGGCAGCGAATGCACCGGTTGTCCCGCGACCTCGACGATGACGTCTCCCAGCTTGAGACCGGCGCGATGCGCAGGGCCGTCGCGCGTGAGCCCTGCGACCACGACATGATCGGCCTGCTCGGCAGTATAGATGCCGAGCCACGGTCGTGGCGTGCGCCGCGGATGTCCGAGCTCGATCATGTCCGCGAGCACCGGTTCGAGCAGATCGATGGGCACGAACATGTTGGCGTCGAAACTCTCCTGCGCCAGCGATTCCTGTACGAACAGCGAGCCGATGCCCAGCAGCAGCCCATCGACCGCGACCAGCGCCGTGCCGCCCCACTGCGGGTGCGGCGGGGCCGTGAATAACGCCTCGTCGAGCAAATACTCCCAGTAGCCGGCGAACTCGCGCCGCGCGATTAAATGCCCTTCGAGGGAATGACGGGCACCGCCGTGACCGATGACCAGCACCCGATCACCGATGGTCAGCGAGCTGGCCGAGCCACGCTCGAGCGCAGGCACGTCGAGTGGCCCGAGCGGTTGCACCAGTCCGAGGCCGCTCACCTGGTCGATGGCGAGCGGATAGGCCTCGACGACGTTGCCGTCGCAGTCGGTCAGCCAGATGGACTCGGCTTCGGTGATCAGATAACCGATGGTGAGGACGAGCTTGCGCTCGGCGCTGCGGATCATGACCCCTGAGCCGAGCCGCTCGGTGCCGAGGATCGAGGCGGTATACCCGTCCTCGCTGGCCTCGGTATGCAGCTGCACGACCGATCGATAAACCGACTCCAAATCCACCTGCACACCGCGCTGTCGCGGCCTGAGCTCGGGTGGAAGTTGCCAGTCCTCAATCAGACCCATGCACCAATGCTAAAGACAAGCGGGTGGGCGATCCAGCGCCGCGGCGGCGGCCGGCAGGCGCTGCGATGGCAGACGCCTTGGACATAAGAGGGTATAAGAGCCCACCGACGACGGGATCGTAGAGGGGATTATCGCCGTGGAGGTCGGCCTGGAAATCAGTCTCTATCCGCTACAGCGCGAATTTCACGCGCCGATCCACGCGTTCATCGAACGGCTGCAGTCGGATGCACGCCTGCGTGTGAGCAGTAACAGCATGAGCACTCAGGTGTTTGGTGACTACCAGCTGATCATGGGCCTGCTCACGCGCGAGCTGCGCGTGGCGCTTGCCGGCCCAGCTCAGACGGTGTGTGTGATCAAGTTGTTCGGGCCGCTCGCGACCGACTGACACGCTCGCGCCCCGCCGACGCCATTGCGTGCCGGTGCGGCGGTCCGCGGTGGGGCTGGCGCGCGAGCGCGGCGCTCGGCAAACTAGTAAATTGCAGTCGGGGAATAGGCATGCCAACGGTGCGCGTGATCGATCGCGACGGCGTCGAGCAGGAAGTGACGGCGTCCAGCGGTGTGGTTCTGATGGAGCCGCTGCGCGATATGGAGAATGGTGTCGCCGCCATCTGTGGCGGCATGTGCTCCTGCGCCACCTGTCACGTCTATGTGGATGAGGAGTGGCTCGCGAAGCTACCGGCGCCGATGTCCGATGAGGGCGACATGCTCGGTGATCTCACGTCGCGGCGGGATAACTCTCGACTGTCGTGCCAGATCGTCCTGAACGACGCGCTCTGCGGCCTCAAGGTGCAGATAGCGCCCGAAGAATGACGACCTTCACACCCTCGACCTGGGTCATCGCGCTGCTGGTGCTGGCTGCCCTGGTCGCGATCGTGCGCGTCTATCAGATCATCCGCCGGGCGCGCGAGCAGAGTCGCGATGACTGGGATGCGCGCCTGGTGCGCGATCTGCGCTCGGCGGGTGGCAACGCCTTCACGCCCTACGAGGTCGATTTTTTCTTCAGCCTCCCGGATGAGCAGGCCTGCGCCTCGCTGCGCAGCACGCTCGAGCCCGAAGGCTTTAGCACCGATACGCGCGCCATGGACAGCGAGACCGGCGGCTACTCACTGCACGCGCGCAAGCACCTGCGCGTGTCGGTCAGCGAGATGCAGGACTATTCGAAGCGCTTTCGCCTGCTCGCCGAGCAGTTCGGTGGGCAGTATGACGGCTGGACCACCGACCCGTCGCGCACCTGACCCGGCGGCGTACGCCGCTACGGGCGCCGGTCGGCCTGTTGCTTGACGGCCTCGGTCGCGGCCCGTACGGCGTCGGGATCCCCGAGGTAGCGACTGGCGCGAGGCTGCAGGCTGGCATCGAACTCGTACAGCAGCGGAACGCCGGTCGGAATATTCAGCTCGACGACGGCCTGCTCCGACAGCTGATCGAGCATCTTGACCAGGGCGCGCAGGCTGTTGCCGTGAGCCACGATAAGCACGCAGCGGCCGCGTGACAGCTCGGGCAGGATGCGCTGATACCAATAGGGCTGCACGCGCAGCAGCGTATCCTTGAGCGCCTCTGTCGACGGCAGCAGCGCCGGATCGACGTCGGCGTAGCGAGGATCGAAGCGCGGGTGCTGCGGATCGTCGCTGGCGAGCGGTGGTGGCGGAATGTCGTAGCTTCGGCGCCAGAGCTTGACCTGAGCATCGCCGTGGCGCCGGGCGGTCTCGGCCTTGTTCAGACCCTGCAGCGCGCCGTAGTGGCGCTCATTGAGGCGCCAGCTGCGCTCGACCGGCAGCCACAGCAGATCGAGCTCCTCGAGCATCAGCCACTGCGTTCGAATGGCGCGCTTGAGCACCGAGGTGAACACGACATCGGGCCGCAGCCGTGCGCGTGCGAGCTCGCGTGCGCCGGCCCCCGCCTCCTCACAGCCCAGGGGGGTCAGATCCACGTCGATCCAGCCCGTGAAGCGATTGTCGAGATTCCAGGTGCTCTGTCCGTGACGCACCAGTATCAGGTTGCCGGGCGTCATGTGCTCCCCCAGAGTGCGTTGAGCGTCACCGCCTCAGAGCACCATAGCAGCATGGCGTCCTCGCAGCATGGCGTGCTCGCAGCATGGCGTCATAGCAGCAGCGCCAACGTCTTCTGCGGTCGCTCGGAAGCGAGCCGCTCGAGTGCCTCCACCGCCACGCTCAGTGCCGGGAAGTCGCTGCTCGGCAGCGCGCGCAGCTCCCCGAGCAGCTGCTGCCAGCGCTGCAGTGCCGGGTCCTCCTCGACGATACGCGGTCGGGTGACCGGGCCGAACTTGAGTACCATGGCCGTCAACCGCAGGTGCGTTGCCAGCAGCGTGGCGAGCAGGCGAGACCTGGCCGCCTGCTGCCAGTCGCCGGCGGCGGGCAGCTGCTCGATTGCCGCGCGCAGCCAGTCGAGGCTGAGCCGTCCGCTCAGGCCAAAGTGCACGTGTGCTGCCTCGCGCCCGCTCGCGCCGGTGGCTGCCACGAGCTCGGTCAGGTCGGGCGCTACCTGCAGCGGCTCGAGCGCGGCAATGTATTCGGCCAGTCGAGACGGGAAGCCCTGCTCGATGTGTCGCCGGCACAGCTGCTGGTAGCGCTCGCGATCCACGCCCGCCAGCGCCGCGGGAATCAGGTGCGCGAACTCGCGCAGCGCCGGCTGCAGGCGAGCCACCGCCGGGCCGACTTCGACATATTGCTCGCGGCGCGTCAGCAGCCAGAGCGTCAGCTGCCGCAGGTAATCGGCGGTGCGCTGCATCGCCTCGTATTGGTCGGCAGCCCGCACGCGGCCGTCGAGTGCCTCGATCTCGCTCCAGCGCGCGCGCAGATCCGTGCTGTCACGCCCAATGGTGTAGGCACGCGCCACTGCCGCGGCGTCGGCGCCGGTCTGCTCGACACAATGCATCAGCAACGCAGGGCCGACGCGATGTACGATGCTGTTGGTGGTGGCGGTGATGATGATCTGGCTGCGCAGACGGTGATGCTCGATACGCGCGGCGTAGCGACGACGCAGCGGCGCCGGGAAGTAGCGCTGCAGCTCGCCGGCCAGATACGGCTCGCGTGCGCTGCCAGCCTCGGTCAGGGCATGGTTGAGCGCGATCTTGCCGTAGGCGAGCAGCAGCGCCAGCTCCGGCCGTGTCAGCCCGCGCCCCTGCCGCCGTCGCTCTTCCAGTGCCTCATCACTCGGCAGAAACTCCACCCCGCGATCGAGCTCCCCGTGGCGCTCGAGCCAGCGCAGCAGGCGCTGGTGCTCGGATAGGTCCACGGCCGCGCGTTGCTCCATCAGGCTGATAGCCTGGCTCTGCAGATAGTTGTTGCGCAGTACCAGTCGCGCGACCTCCCCGGTGCACGACGCCAGCAAGCGATTGCGGCGCGCGCGTGGCACGGGAGTGCCCTCGCCCGCATCCAGGAGGATCTTCAGATTCACTTCCACGTCCGAGGTATTGACGCCGGCGGAGTTGTCGATGAAGTCGGTGTTGATGCGTCCGCCATGCAGCGCGTACTCGATACGGCCGAGCTGGGAGAACCCGAGGTTGCCGCCCTCGCCGACGACGCGCGCGCGCACCTGGCGGCCGTCGACCCGCACCAGGTCATTGGCGCGATCGCCGATCTCTCCATGGCGCTCGCTCGAGGCTTTGACGTAGGTGCCGATGCCACCATTGAACAGCAGATCGACCGGCAGGCAGAGGGCGGCGCGCACGATCTCGGTGGGTGTCGCGCGCCGCTCCGGTAGTCCGAACAGCAGCTGCGCCTCCCGCGACAGCAGGATGCTCTTGGCGCTGCGCTCGTAGACGCCGCCGCCGCGCGACAGGGTGCCGAGGCGATAGTCATTCCAGCTCGAGCGTGGCAGTCGAAACAACCGCTCGCGCTCGCGGTAGCTGCGCGCCGCATCGGGCTCCGGGTCGATGAAGATGTGCTGGTGGTTGAAGGCGGCGACCAGCCGCAGCTGCCGCGACTGCAGCAGGCCGTTGCCAAACACGTCCCCGGACATGTCGCCGATGCCGACCACGGTCACGGGCTCACGCTGAATGTCGCGACCGAGCTCGCGGAAGTGGCGCTTGATGCACTCCCAGGCACCGCGCGCGGTAATCCCCATTTTCTTGTGGTCGTAGCCGGTAGAGCCGCCGGATGCAAAGGCGTCGCCGAGCCAGAACCGATGCTCGGCCGAGATACCGTTGGCGATGTCCGAGAAGGTCGCGGTGCCCTTGTCCGCCGCGACCACCAGATACGGATCATCGCCGTCCAGACGGTGCAGCTGGCGCGGAGCCGTTACCCGTCCCTGGACGATGTTGTCGGTCAGATCGAGCAGCGCGCCGATGAAGGCGCGATAGCAGTCGACGACCTCCCGCTGTACCAGCTCGCGCGCTCCTCGCGGTGGCAGGCGACGGGCGACAAAGCCACCCTTGGCACCGACCGGCACGATCAGGGTGTTCTTCACATGCTGGGCCTTCATGAGGCCGAGAATCTCGGTGCGGAAATCCTCCGGCCGCTCGGACCAGCGAATGCCGCCGCGCGCGATCGGTCCCTTGCGCAGGTGCGCGGCCTCGAGTCGCGGGCCGTGCACGAAGATCTCGTATGCGGGTCGGGGCGGTGGCATTCCCGGGATGCGCCCCGGGTCGAGCTTGATCGACAGCTCCGCAGGGATGCGGCCGGTGGCGTCGCGCAGGAAATAGTTGGTGCGCAACGTTGCCAGCACCACGGCCAGAAACGCGCGCAGGATGCGGTCTTCGTCCGCGCTGGTCACGGCACCGATGGCGCGGCGCACGCGCTGCTCGAGCTCGCGCGCCCGCTGCGCGGTAGTGCCTGTCGGCGTCAGCGCGAGGCGCTGCTCAAACAGCTCGACCAGCTCGCGTGCGGTCGCGGCATGGGCCGAGAGTACCCGCTCCATGTAGCTCTGCGAGAAGGTGATGCCAATCTGCAGCAGATAGCGGCAGCAGGTGCGCAGCACCATCACCTGGTGGGCACTGAGCTCGGCGGCGATCAACAGGCGGTTGAAACCGTCGTCCTCGAGCTGCCCGGCGCGCACGGCCCGATAGGCGCCGATCAGCTCGGTGGCGATGCGCTCGATCGCGATCGGGCGGCGGGCGAAATGCTCGAGCTCGAAGTCCTGGATCCAGGCCGATGAGCCGTTCGCCCTGAGAGGGTAGGGACGCTCGGCGATCACCCGCAGATCAAAGTGCTCGAAGCTCGGCAGCACTTCGGATACCGACAGCGCCTCGCCGCGCCGGACGATGCGCAGGTGCAGCCGCTCCGGGGCCGCCCCGCGTGGGCGGTAGAGGCGCAGCTGCATCCGCTCCGGCGCGCCATCGAGCGACTCCAGGTCGACGATATCGTCGACCGCGAGCTCGGCGGCGACGTCCTGCTGGTAGGAGGCCGGAAAGCTGCCGCCGTAGCGTCGCTCCAATTCGAGCCCGCGAGCCGCTCCTAGCCGCGCAGCGAGCGCCTCGCGCAAGCGATCACGCCAGGAGATCAGCGCGGCGGCGATCTCGCGCTCGAGCCGCTCGGCATTGGGGCGTGGGTGGTTCGCGGGGTCGACGCGCACCACGGCGTGCAGCTGCGCGAGCGGCGCGTCGCCGATCGAGAGCGTGGAGTCGAGATCCTGAGCTCGCAGCGCGGAGCGCAGCAGCGCTTCGATGCGCGCTCGGGCGGCCGCGTCGCTGCGCTCGCGCGGCAGATACACCAGGCACGACCAGAAGCGATGGAACTCGTCGCGGCGCAGGATCAGACGCACGCGCGTACGCACCTCGAGCGGCAGCACGGCGCGCGCGCAGCGAATCAGATCGGCGACGCTGGCCTGAAACAGCTCATCGCGCGGCAGGCTCTCGAGCACGTCGAGCAGCCGCTTGCCGTCGTGGCTGTCGGGTGGGAACGGAAAATGTGCCACCACTTGGCGTAGCTTCAGGCGCAACCACGGAACCTTGCGGGGATCGGCGCCGTAGGCACTGGAGGTCCACAGCCCCAGGATGCGCAGCTCCCCGATCGCGCGGCCTGCCGCATCGAAGCGCTTCACGCCGACGTAGTCGAGATAGCCCGAGCGGTGCACGGTCGAGCGCATGTTGGCCTTGGTGATGATCAACAGCTCATGCGAGCGCAGCGCCCGTCGGATGTTGGCTACGGCCACGCCAGTCTCGCGGGTGCGAAACGCCGGCCGGCGCAGCAGTCCGAGGCTGGTGTGCGGGATCGGCGCGAGCGTCAGTCCGTCGCGACGGCGACGCAGACGGCTCGCGCGCATTCCCAGAAACGTGAAGTGATTCGCCTCCATGTATTGCAGCAATGCACGACTCTCGCTGACCACCTCGGCCGGCAGCGGCGGAGGCGAGCGCTCGATCTCGGTGCACAACTTCAGCACGGCTTGCCGCATGCGCGGCCAGTCCTGATTCGCGCAGCGCAGATCCATCAGTACCGAGCGCAGCCGCCGCTGCAACGCGCGGCGCTCGGCCTCGCCAGCGATCGGATCGATGCGCAGGTACTGCCAGGATTCGCGGCGCTCACCCGCCGCCAGATCGCCGCCCGCATCGCTCGCCGGCAGGTGCACCTGCAGCGACCGCAGCCGGCCGGTGGCGTCGCGCCGCACCCGTACGATCGGATGGATGAGCAGCTGGATCCTGAGCCCGGCCTCGGCGATGCGCATCTGCAGCGTATCGACCAGGAACGGCATGTCTTCCGTCACCAGCTCGATCACGGAGTAGCCGACGGCCGCGCCGATACCTGTGGTGGCGACAGCGGTGGCGGCGGCGGCGACGGTGGTGGCGACAGAGGTGGCGGCGGTAGCGGCCGCAGCCGCGGCGGCGCTGTGCGTGCCCGCACCGGTGGCGGCCGCATCGGGAGACGCCAGTACCCGCAGCAGCGTTTGGCCGGACTTGCGTCTCAGGCCAAACTCCAGTTGCGCGGCGCAGCTGCTGCGCAGCGAGCCGGCGTCGAGACTGCGCCACTCTTCGGAGGGCATCGACTCGCGCCAGGCGTACAGCAGCGCTGACTCGAGCTGCGCCCGGGTGGCAGCTCGCGCGGGAATGCGAGTCACTCGGGTCGCTCGAGATCGGCGATCAATGCCCCGAGGAAGCGCACCGCCTCACCGCCGGTGACCACGCGATGATCGAACGTCAGTGACAGCGGCATGCGCGCATGGGTCTCGACGCCGTCGGCGGTCGCGATCACATCACGCCGCGCGCGGCCGGTACCGAGAATGGCGACCGCCGGAGGCACCACGACCGGTGTCGCGTAGCGGCCGGCGATCATGCCGAAGTTCGATAGCATGAAGGTGAAATGCCGCAGCTCCTCGCTCCGAACGGTGCGCTCGCGCGCCGCGCGCTTCAGCCGATCGAGCTCGGCACGCAGCTCGGCTGGGCTCTGTTGATCGACGTTGCGGATCACCGGCACCAGCAGTCCATCGGCCGTGTCGACCGCGATGCCGACGTGCACGTGCTCGAACAGCGTGCGACTCTGCGAGTCGGCGTCGTACCAGGCGTTGAGGCCCGGCTCGGCCTGGGCGCCGGCTGCGATCGCACGCAGCACGCGGGTGGTGTAGTCGTTGCCGTCACGCCAGCGGTGCAGGTCGGCGTCATCGAACACCGAGCATGCCATCACGCTGTCGCGCGACAGCGCCATGCTCTGGGCCATCGCGCGTCGCAGGCTGCGCAGCACCTCGACGTCACCGGGCTCGCCTGCGAGCGCCGGTACTGGCGCCGGATGCATCTTGCTCGGGGCGTTGCGCGCCGGCAAACCGAGCCCGATGATGTCGGAGAGCGTGACCGATCCGCCGCGTCCGGTACCGGTGACGCTGCTCACGTCGACGCCGAGGCTGCGCGCCAGCGCCCGCGCCGCCGGGACCGCGCGCACGCGCGGCCGCGTCACGGCATTTGCAGCCTCGAGTACTGCGTCCGACTCCTCACCGGCACGCATCTGACCGACGACGGTGCCTCCATCTGCGCTGGCCACCGAGGCTACCGCGTGGCGCTCGGCGACGGGCGCAGCGGCGCTTGGTGTCTCGCCCGCGTCGGGGGCGAACTCCATCAGTGCGGCGCCGATCTCGATGCGGTCGCCCGGCCGCGCGTGCAGCGCGACGATGGTGCCGCTCGCCGGAGCGGGCACTTCGACCACCGCCTTGGCGGTCTCGATCGAGAGCATCGGCTCATCGACCAGCACGTGATCGCCTACCTTCACGTGCCAGCGCACGATCTCGGCTTCGGATAGCCCTTCGCCCAGGTCAGGTAATTTGAAGACCGTCATCGCTGCTCTCCGCGCTGTCTGAGTTGCCCGCTGCGGTGATGCCCGCGCTAATCGCCCATTACCGCCCGGATACCGTCGAGGATGCGGGCGAGGCTCGGAATGTAATCGTGCTCGAGCCGATAGAACGGCATGATGGTGTCGTAGCCGGTCACGCGCCGGACCGGTGTGAGCAGATCGTACAGCGCCTGCTCGGCGACCGTGGCGGCGATCTCGGCGCCGACGCCGCAGTTGCGCGCTGCCTCGTGCACGATCAGCAAACGCCCGGTCTTCACCACCGAGTCGAGTATGGTCTCGTGATCGATCGGCGCGAGCGAGGCGACGTCGATGACCTCGCAGCTGATGCCCTCTGCCGCCGCCTGCTCTGCGGCCTTGAGGCTCTCGACCGTGGTCGCACCCCACGTGACCAGCGTGACGTCAGCGCCCTCACGCAGCACGAAACAGTGCTCGAGCGGCAACGCCTCGCCGTTGTCCTCGACTTCCTGCTTCATGAAGCGATACAGCCGCACGGGCTCGAGAAAGATCACCGGATCGGGGCACCGAATGGAGGCGAGCAGCAACCCGTAGGCGCGCAGCGGTGAGGTGGGGCACACCACGCGCAGCCCGGCATGGTGACACAGCAGCGCCTCGAGGCTCTCGGAGTGGTGCTCGGGGGCGTGAATGCCGCCGCCGTGCGGCATGCGCAGAACCAGCGGGCAGGTGAGCCGGCCGCGCGTGCGATTGCGCAGCCGCGCCATGTGGCTCGCGATCTGGTCCATCGCGGGATAGATGAATCCCATGAATTGAATTTCCGCCACGGGCTTGATGCCCTGGGCCGCAAGGCCGATGGCCGCGCCGGCGATCAGCCCTTCGGCGAGCGGCGTATCCTGCACCCTGGTGGCGCCGAAGCGCTGTTGCAGCCCGACCGTGGCCCGAAATACCCCGCCGTTGGTACCGACGTCCTCACCGAGCACGACGACGTCGGGATCGTGCGCCATCTCCCAGGCGTGCGCCATGTTGATGGCTTCCACCATCGTCATCTTCGCCATCGTGATCGCGCGCGCGTCAGCTCAGGAGCGCTGAGCGTAGCGGCGCGCCTCGTCGCGTTGAGCGCGCAACGCCGGCGTCAGCTCGGCAAGCACGTAGTCGAACATGCTGTCGGTCGACTGCTTCGGTGTGGCGAGGTATTGCTTCACGGCCGCGTCGATCTCCTCGGCGCACGCGCGCTTGAGGGCCTCCTCTTCGGTGTCATTCCAAGCGCCACGCGCCGTCAGAAAATTCCGCAGCCGTGCGATCGGCTCTGCTCGCCAAGCGTCGTCGACTTCCTCGCGGCTGCGATAGCGAGTAGCGTCGTCGGAGGTCGTGTGATCGCCGAGCCGATAAGTCAGCGCCTCGATGATGGTGGGTCCGCCGCCGGCGCGCGCGCGCGCCAGCGCCTCGCCGACCACCTGGCGAACGATGAGCGCATCGTTGCCGTCGATCTGAACCGCGGGGATACCGGCGGCGATCGCCTTCTGGGCCAGCGTGCGAGCTGCAGTCTGCTGGCTCACCGGTACCGAGATGGCATAGCGATTGTTGACGATGACACACACCAGCGGCAGGGCCTTGGCTCCAGCCATGTTGATGGCTTCGTAGAAGGCGCCCTGCGAGGTACCGCCGTCGCCCACAAACGCGAGAGTGCAGCGCCGCTCGGCGCGAATCTGCATCGCGAACGCCGCACCCGCGGCCTGCGGCAGCTGCGAGCCGATCGGCACGCAGAACGGAAAGTCCTGGGGGTTGCGCGTATAAATCGTGCCGCGCTCGTCGCCCCCCCAATACATCAGCACGCTGTAGAGCTCGACACCGCGCCAGAACTTGGTGCCGATCTCACGATAGACGGTAAACAACACGTCCTCCGGGTGCATCGCCGCGCCGACACCGACGTGGGTCGCTTCCTGGCCGAGGCAGGAGGGATAGGTTCCGAGCTTGCCGGTGCGCTGCAGGTTGACCGCCTTGGCGTCGAAGGTCCGAGCCCGCACCATCGTGCGATACATGCGCCGCAGCAGCTCGACGTCGCTCGCGAAGGATGGCAACGGTCCGAGCGGTCGGCCGTCGCGGTCGAGGCAGGCACGATACGGGATCTCAAAGCGCGCCACGACGCGGGCCTCGCCCGCCGCGGGCATGGCAGGCGCGGGGATGGCAGGCGCGGGGATGGCAGCAGCGGCGCTCGCGGCGGCGCTCGCGGCGGCGCTCGCGGCGGCGCCGTCGGCTCCGGTCACGGCGGCGCTGTCCTCGGCGCCGTCACCCGTAGTCGAGGTTCCTGGCTTGTGATGCGCGGCGATCTCGGGGTCGACGGAGCGATCCATACGGATATTTTATAAGGAAATATCTATTCCGGGCCGATTCCGGAACGGCGGGCGGGGGCCGACTCGGGCTCGAGGGCGCCGAGCGACTCGCTGTCCGGCCGGTGCGCACGGGCCAGATAGGCGGCGCTTTGCATCTCGACCAGGCGGCTGGACGCACGGCGGAACTCGAGTTGCAGCGTCTGGCCGCGATACAGCTCCTGCGGCGGCGCCGCGGCCGACAGCACCAGCTTGACGCTCTGATCGTACAGCTCGTCGACCAGCGCGATGAAGCGGCGCGCGGCATTGTCCTGTTGCGGTGAGGCGAATACCGGTACGTCCGACAGCAGCACGGTGTGAAACTCCTGCGCGAGCTCGGCGTAATCGTCCTGATGGCGGGGGCCTTCGCACAGTGTCGCGAAGCTGAACCAGACGACGCCCCCGCGGCGCTCGACGGCGCGCAGCCTGCGGCCCTGAAGCAGCAGCTCCGAGGCCGAGTCGCTGTGAGCACCCGCGAGCTCCTGCATCAGTCGCCGCAGCTGCTCGGCGGTATCGGCGCCGCGGCTGTCGAAGTACAGCGGGCGGCGCTGCAGCTGGCGCAAGCGGTAGTCGATCCCCCCATCGACCGCCACTACCTCGAGCTCGCGCTCGAGCAACGCGATCGCCGGCAAAAAGCGGCTGCGCTGCAATCCGTCGCGATACAGCTCCTTGGGGGGCAGATTCGACGTGATCACGAGCGCCGTGCCGCGCTCGAGCAGCGCCTGGAACAACTGGCCGAGGATCATGGCATCGGCGATGTCGCTCACGTACAGCTCATCGAGGCACAGCACGCGCGTGCGGCTCGCGACGCGGCGCGCGACCGCAGCCAGCGGATCTCGCCGGCCGCGGAACTGGCGCAGCAGGCGGTGGACGTCGCGCATGAAGTGGTGGAAATGACTACGCTGCCTGGCGCGCAGCGGCAGGCTGGCGTAGAACAGGTCCATCAGCCAGGTCTTGCCGCGGCCGACCGGACCCCAAAGATAAACACCGCGCGGCGCCGAGTCTGAGCGCGGGCGCCACCACGATCGCAGTCGCGCGCGCAGACCCGGGCTGCCGGTCACGAGCATCCGCGCGCGCAGCGCCTCGAGCGCATCGACGGCAGCCGACTGAGCCGGGTCGGCGCGGTAACGGTGGGCGGCGAGCTCGTTCGCATACAGCTCGCGCAGCAGTGGCGCAGTAGCTCGAGCCATCAGAAGGGTCGGTGCCGCTGGCAATGCTGCCGGTCGTAGCGATCATGGCGGCCGCGACGCACGGTCAGCTCCGCGCCAGATCGGGCTCGCCGACAGCGACGAGCAGCGCGGCCCGCGCCTGATCGCGGAGGGAGGCTGCGCGGTCGCCATCCTCTGGGCCGGCGGATAATGCCGGCAGCGGCGAGAGCGCCTGTACCTCGATGCGGCCCGGCCGCGGCCAGTAACTCGCGGGCGGCAGACAGCGCCGAGTGCCTCGAATCGCGACCGGCACCACCGGCAGGTTGGCGCGCGCCGCGGCGGCAAAGGCGCCGATGTGAAAGTTCAGCAGACCCGAGACCGGGCCGAAGGTGCCTTCGGGGAAGAACACCAGCGCCTGTCCGTCGATCGCCCGACGCAGCAGCCGTCGTGCATCGCTCACTCCGTGGGAGCGGCCGCCGCGATCGACGAACTCGGCGCCCAGGCGGCGCAGCAGCAGCCCGGCGAGCGGCACGGAGGACATCTCGCGCTTGATCACGAAACTGAAACCGGTCGGCAGGACCGCGTTCAACACGACGCCGTCCAGATAGCTGGCGTGGTTCGCGACTACGACGCTCGGCTGCGGCAGAGAGCCGAGGCCGTGCACGCGTACCCGCATGCCGGCGAGCGCCAGAGCGAGACGAGCGGAGGTCCGGGTCAGCGCACGGCGCAGACGCTGCGTTGGAAGGATCAGCAGCAGCGCGAGCGTGAGCAGGCCGATGAGCAGGAACTGCGCCCAGGAATAAATGCCGTAGGCTAGCCCTCCGAGCCCCGGCCCCGGAACCCGCTCCCTCACCGGCTCCACCGCGGTGCGGGATGAATCTCGGGCAGGGCTCGCATTACGCATATTTCATCTGTGATGCAGTTCTCTTTATGTTAACGGTTGCGTTTAGCTGTGAGGGTCATCACATCGAACTTTGTCCCTCGATCAGCATACTGGCCGGCACAAGATTACCCAGCGAGCATGGCGTTGAACAAATCGGCGATCGCGACCGTGGACCACTCGAGTCAGGACTCCGTCGACCCGCTCATCACGCGGTTTCTCGACGCGGTCTGGATGGAGCGCGGGTTGTCCTCGAATACGCTGGCGGCGTACCGCGCCGACCTGGTGGCGCTCGGCCGCTGGCTGTCAGCGCAACGCCAACTGGGCCTGTCTCAGACGCAGCGCTCCGATCTGACCGACTTCATCGCCGCCCGTGTGCAAGCGGGAGCGCGGCCGCGCTCGACGGCGCGACAACTGTCTTCCTACCGCCGCTTCTTCCGCTACCTGCTGCGCGAAGGGGTGATCCGCGAAGATCCGACGGCACAGATCGCGATGCCCAAGATCGGCCGCTCGCTACCGCGCTCGCTGAGCGAGGCGGA
>JASHTF010000124.1 GCA_030040715.1 Gammaproteobacteria bacterium
ATGGGATGCGATCAGCGCGGCCATCCAATCGCGGCCGGCGCCGTTCCTGGTCTACCAGGAGAGCGATGCGGTCACGCGCGCGCTACGCGACTACCTCACCGATGACATCGGCGAGATCCTGGTCGATGACGAGTCCGCCTTTCAGAAGGCGCAGGAGTACATGCAGCGCTTCATGCCGGCCGACGCGCAGCGCAAGCTCAAGCTGTACAACGACGACATTCCGCTGTTCACGCGCTACCAGATCGAGAGCCAGATCGAGTCGGCCTACGGGCATAAGGTGCAGCTGCCTTCAGGCGGCAGCCTCGTGATCGACTACACCGAGGCGCTGGTGTCGATCGACATCAACTCGGCGCGTGCGACCCGCGGCAGCGACATCGAAGCGACCGCGCTGAACACCAACCTCGAGGCCGCCGACGAGACCGCGCGTCAGCTGCGGCTGCGAGACATCGGCGGTCTGATCGTGATCGACTTCATCGACATGGAGTCGCAGAAGAATCAACGCGACGTCGAGGACCGGTTACGCGACGCGATGAGGATGGATCGCGCACGTATCCAGATCGGACGCCTGTCGCGCTTCGGACTGCTGGAGATGTCGCGCCAGCGCCTGCGTCCGAGCCTCGGCGAGTCGAGTCATCTCGTGTGCCCGCGCTGCAACGGCATCGGCAGCATCCGCAGCGTCGAATCGCTGACGCTGTCGATCCTGCGCCTGCTCGGCGAGGACGCCCGCAAGGAGCGTAGCGCGCGCGTCATCGTGCAGGTCCCGGTAGAGGTCGCAACCTACATGATCAACGAGAAGCGCGAGGCGCTGCGCGCGCTCGAGGACAAGACACGGGTACAGATCCTCGTGGTTCCCAACCCGCACATGCAGACGCCGGAGTACTCCATCCGGCGCGTGCGCGAGGACGAGGCGCAGCTGCCTGAGAATACGCAGATCAGCTACCAGATTCCGGTCGCGCCCGCGGCACCGGAGGTAACCGAGCGCGACAAGAAGCCGCCGGCCGAGCAGCCCGCGGTCGCGCCGTTGCTGCCGCGGACGGCGGCGCCGGTGAGCGCGGCCCCGAGCGGACCCACCCCGCAACCGACCGAGAGCGGCGGCTTGTGGCAGCGCCTCAGACGCTGGTTCGGCGGCAACGGTGCACACGCGCTCGAGCCCGAGCCCGAGCGTCCGCCGAGCGCTCCCCGCGCCGAGCAGCGAGCGTCCGGTGGCGAGCGGCATGCGGGCCGCGGTCGTGATCGCCGCCCGTACCGGCGTGATCGGCAGGAAGGCGCACAGCGCGACCGCGGGCGCGAGCCGCGCGGGGACAGTCGCCGCGATTCTTGGCGTCGAGACGGGCGCCGCGATGAGCGGCGGGACGAGCGACGCGGCGACGAACCGCGCTCCGAAGAGAGTCGGGCCGAGGAGCAGCGCCGCGGCGACGATCAGCGTCGCGGCGGCGAGCCGCGGCGCGAGCGCGAGTCGCAGGAGCCGCGGCGCACCGAGGCGCGGAGCGCCGAGCAGCCGCGTGACAGCGCGCGCGACGGCAATGCTGGCGCCCGCGCAGAGGGCTTCGGAGCCTCGGAGGGCAGCGCTGGCAGCGGGGCGGAAACGCACAGTGAGCGCCCGCGTGGCGAGCGACGCTCGCGTCGAGGTGGTCGGCGTCGCCGCCGCATGGGTGGTGGACGCGACGGCAGCTTCGCGCGCGCTGCCGGTGAAACGCCCTCCGCGAGTGATGGCCCGCCGCGCGACGGCGAGTCGCATGGCGAGTCGCATGGCGAGTCGCGCGGTGAATCGAGCGGTGAATCGCGCGGCCAACCCGCCGCGGCATCGGGCGCGTCCATTGACGCGCGCGGCGGATCGCACGGCGCATCGGTTGCAGGCGAAGGCACCGCAGGCGGCAATGCCGAGACCCCGGCAACGCGTGACGCCGAGCCGGTGCGCGAGTCAGCGCCCCCTGAATCGGTCACTCCGCGCGAGGCATTCGAGCGCGAGGCACCCGAGCGAGAGAGGCCCGAGCGCGTGGCGCCCGAGCGAGAGACCCCCGTGAGCACCCAGGAGCCGGCCGCGACGCGCGAGCAGCCCGCGGCGGCTGCATCCGACCTCGACGGCGTGCGGCCAGCGGCCGCTGGTGGCCGGCCCTACATGGTCTGGTCGTCGCCCGCGGAGCCCGCGGCAGGTGAGCCCGAGCGCGAGCGCTGACCGAGGAGCACCAGCCAAAGCGGCGCCGAGGCGGCGCCTCGCCTCACCGTCCACGCCTCAGCGCGGGTGCGCGAGCTCCCGTGCCAGCAGCGCCTCGACCTGCGGGATGTCGGCGACGCTGTTGACGTCCGGCCCGGGCACGACCAGAGCGTCGGCGACCCGGATCTCCATCCCATTCTCGAGCGCGCGCAGCTGCTCGAGCTGCTCAAGCCGCTCGAGCGTGCTCGGCGATAGGGCCGCCAGCCGCGTGAGCGCGGCGACCCGATAGGCGTAGATGCCGAGATGGCGTCGCGCCACGCCGTGACGGCACGCTGCAGAGGGGTCGGCGGCGGCCGCGCGCGTGCCGTCGCGCTCCCACGGAATCGGAGCACGGCTGAAGTACAGCGCTCGCTGCTCCCGATCGGTCACCACCTTGACCACGTTGGGATCGAGCAGGGCCGCGGCCGACTCAATCGGAGTCGCCAACGTCGCGACGTCGGCGCGCGGATGTGAGGCGAGCAGCGCCGCAACCTGCTCGATCAACGACTCCGGCAGCAGCGGCTCATCGCCCTGCACGTTTACGACGATCTCGGCGTCCTCCCAGCGCTGCTGCCTTGCGACCTCGGCGATGCGGTCGGTGCCCGAGCGGTGCGTCGCCGCGGTCATCACCGCCGCCGCTCCGAAGCCGCGCGCCGCCTGCATGATGCGGTCGTCGTCGGTCGCGATGAGGACCTCACGCGCTCCCGAGCGCAGCGCACGCTGATAAACCCATTGGATCATGGGCTTGCCGAGCAGCGCGACGAGCGCCTTACCGGGAAAGCGCGTCGAGCCGTAGCGCGCTGGGACGACGACGCGATACATCTGCCGGTCAGCGCCTCGTCGCGGTCACTTGATTTGCCGTTCGCCCAGAACGTTCAGCACCCTCAGCACCGTCCAGCATCGTCAGCCACTGCGCGGCGGCCGTTGCCACTCAGCGCTCGAGCAGGCGGTCGTCGCTCGACAAGACCCGCGCCTCGTCTTCGAGCATCACCGGAATGCCGTCTCGAATCGGGAACGCCAGACGATCGGCGCGACAGATCAGCAGCAACTCCTTGCGCGCATAGAGCAGCGGTCCCTTGCAGACTGGACAGGCCAGGATGTCGAGCAGCCTTGCATCCATCTCATTCTCCCGCGACGCTCAGTGCTCGCTGCGTTGGGTCAGTGCGCGCGACGCTGCAGGGCTGTTGAAGCACCCTGACGGCCTTGAGACGCTCCATCAGCGCCGCAGCGTCCGCATCCGCAAGGCTGGCCGTCACTGGCAAGAACCAACGATTTGCGGTCTCGAAGCGCAGGCATTTTACGGCATCCTTCTCGGTCATCAGCAGCGGCAGATCATCGCCGAACTCGAGCTCGCGCGACTGGTAGCGGTGATGATCGGCAAACGGATGCGCGATCACCTGCAGTCCTGCGGCAGTGAGTCGGGCAAAGAAACGCTCCGGATGACCGATGCCGGCGACCGCGTGTACCTGCCTGCCCGCAAGGCGCGCGAGCGCAATGGATGTTCCCTCGCTACTCAGCGGCCACAGTCGCTCGCCCCTCAGGCGCATGATGAAAGCGGTGCGTAGGTCAGGACGGTTCGGCCGCACCGCGGGCTCGTCGAGCCCATCGACGTTCAGCACCACGGCGTCGAGTTGCGCGAGGCGCTCGGGCGGCTCGCGCAAGGGACCCGCGGGCAGCAGATAGCCGTTGCCGAACACGCGGCCGGCATCGATCACCGCGAGCTCGAAGTCACGTGCCAAAGCCAGGTGCTGCAGGCCATCGTCGCAGATGATGAGATCGGCGCCCGCCGCCGCCAGTTGCTGCGCGGCGCGCACGCGATCGCGGCATACCGCCACCAGAGCGCCGGTACGGCGCGCGAGCAGCACGGCCTCATCGCCGACTGCTGCGGCATCAGCGTCCGGTCCGACCAGCTGCGGCACTGCCGCCCGCGCCGCCCGACCACCGTAGCCGCGCAGCGCAACCCCGCAGCGTAGCCCGAGCGCACCCAGCTGCTCGCACAGCCAGATCACCAGGGGTGTCTTGCCGGTGCCACCCACGGAGATGTTGCCGACCACGATGACCGGCTTGCCGACACGATGGCGTCGCAGCAGACCCCGCTGGTAGCCGGCGCGACGTAGCCGTACCCCCAGACCGAACAGCAGCGCGAGCAGCCGCAGCGCCCCCGCTGGCCGCCGCTCGCGATACCACATCGCCTCCAGCGCGCTAGGCACTGAATTGCAGCCGATACAGCTCCGCGTAGCCGCCGCCACGCCTGAGCAGCTCGGCGTGCGCGCCCGACTCGACGATCTCACCGTCGCTCATCACCAGGATGCGATCGGCGCGCTCGACCGTCGACAGCCGGTGCGCGATCACAAAGGTCGTACGGTTGGCCACCAGCCGATCGAGCGCGGCCTGGATGTGGCGCTCGGCCGCGGTATCGAGCGCCGAGGTCGCCTCATCGAGAATCAGAATCGGGGTATCGCGCAGCAGTGCGCGCGCGATCGCGACTCGCTGGCGCTGCCCGCCTGACAGCAGCAGTCCCCGATCGCCCACCACCGTCTCGAGCCCCTCCGGCAATTGCTCGACGAATTCCATTACGTACGCGGCGCGCGCGGCCGCGAGCAACTGCTCCTCGCTGACGTTCGTCAGTCCGAACAGTATGTTGTTACGGATCGTCTCATTGAACAGCACCACTTCCTGGCTGACGAGACTGATCTGCCGGCGCAGATCCGCGATCCGATAATCGCGGATGTCGACGCCGTCGAGCAGCAGCTGCCCCGCGGTCGGGTCGTAGAACCGCGGCATGAGTGACAGCAGCGTCGTCTTGCCGCTGCCCGATCGGCCCACGATGGCCACCGTGGTTCCCGCCGGCACGGTCAGGTTGATGTGGCGCAGTACCGCGCCCTTCTCGAGCACGTACTCGAAGCTCACGTCGCGAAACTCGATGTCACCGCGCGCGCGCTGCAACGGCCGGTTGCCGCCCTGCGGCTCACCGGGCGCATCGATGACCTTGAACAGGCTCTCACCCGCGGCAATGCCCTGTTGCATCGGTCCGGTCACGTTGAGCAGTCGGCGCAGCGGCTGGGTCACCTGGAACAGTGCGATCACGAACGGCAGGAACAGCGGTATGGTCAGCGAGCCGCGCACGATCTGCTGCTTGGCGATCAGGATCACCAGCGCCAGCCCGAGCGCCTGCACCATCTGCACGGTCGGGCCACTGCTGGCACGGGCCGACAATAGCCGTACGTTCGAGCGCCGATTCTGCTCGTTGGCCTCATCGAACAGCCGCGCGATGTGCGCCTGCGCATTGAACACCTTGACGACGCGATGGGCGTCGAGCGCTTCCTTGGCGACGCGGGTGACATCGCCGATCGAGTTCTGGATGCGGGTGCCGTAGCGGCGGAAACGGATGTTCAGATTGCGCACGATCCAGGCGATCGCCGGCGCCACCACGATCGCGCACAGCGCCAGACGCCAGTTCAGGTAGAACACGACGGCGATATTGGCGGCAATCGTGAGCGAGTCGCGCACGATCGTCACCAGCGAGTCGGTGGCCGCCGAGGCCACGAGCTCGGCGTTGTAGGTCAGCCGCGACAGCATCATCGCCGATGACTCGCGATCGTACTGTGCCGTCGGCAAGCACAGATAGTGCTCGAACAGCTGCCCGCGCACCGCCTTGATGACGTAGCGTCCCGCGCGCGCCGGGAAGTAGTTACCCAGATAGTCACCGAACCCGCGTACCAGGAAGATGCCGAGCACCGCGAGCGGCAGCCACGCGAACATCACCGGATGCCGCTCGAGCGCCAGCGCATCCTGCAGAAAGGTCTTCACGAACCACACGGTGAGCAGATCGGCGGCGGCGAACATTCCGGTCCCGATCAAACCGATCAGGTACAGCCGCCAATAGGGCTTCGCATAACGCAGCAGTCGCGCGTACACACGACGCGCTTCCCGCACATCGACCGCGTTCGCGCTGGTGTCCCGAGTCACGGCACGCGCGGCGACCTTGCTCAAGGGGAAGCCGCTCCCGAGGCGTCCGCGGCCGAGGGCTTGACGGTCGCGAGGCTCATCTGACTGAACCCGAGACGCGCCAGCACGTCCATCGCCGTCACGACCGATTGGTGACTCGCACGCCCATCCGCCCGGAGGGTTACCGGCACCGCGCGGGCGGCGGGCGAGACGCTCTTGAGGATGGCCGCCCGCAGAGTGTCGGCACTGGAGTTGATCAGCTCGCGACCGTTGACGAGATAGGTCCCGCCGGCGGCGATCGTTATGACCAGAGGCTCGCTGCTACGCTGCTCCACCGGCACCGAGCTCGCCGTCGGCAGCCGAATCCGCAGCCGCCCTTCGGCGGCAAAATTCGAAGACAGCATGAAAAACACCACGAGCAGCAGCACCACGTCGATCAATGAGGTCACATTGATCTCCGGCTCCTCGTTGCGTCGTGGCTTCAGGTTCACGGCTCGCTACCCTACCGCCATCTGCGCCGCTTCCGAGCGGTGTAGCAACGCCTCCGGCTGGCGGCGTGCAGCCGCCTCGACCGCGTCCGCCAGGCGCAGCGCATTTTTCTCCATTTCGACTACGATTCGGTCTACCCGTCCGCGCAGATAGCGGTAGGCGATCAGCGCTGGAATCGCAACGCACAACCCGGCCGCCGTCGCCACCAGCGCCTCGGCGATGCCGCCCGAAAGCATGCGCGGATCGCCGGCACCGCCGGCGTTGATGGCATTGAATGCCTTGATGATGCCGGTGACGGTGCCGAGCAGTCCCAGCAGCGGCGACACCCCCGCGATCGTGCCGAGCGTATTCAGAAAGCGCTCGAGTTCGTGTACCACGTGCCGACCGGTATCCTCGAGTATCTCCATCAGTATCTCGCGCGGACGGTGGCGGTTCGCCAGTCCTGCCGCGATCAGCCTGCCGAGCGGAGAGTTCTGCTCGAGTGCGGTGATCACCTGCTCGTTGACCTTGTTCGACTCGACCAGCTTCCAGACCTTCTGGGTCAGATCCGGGGGCAATACGCGCCGATCCTGCAGCGTCCATAGCCGCTCGCAGGTGATGGCTGCGGCGACGATGGAGCACAGGATGATCGGGTACATAAGTACCCCGCCGGCCTGCACAATTTCCCACATCTTCCGAACTACTCCTGCGATAGCGCTTGTGACCCGCGTCGCGTGTCAGCCGTAGGCCTGGGCTATAATGGCAAAGCTGTAAAGTTGGAATGGCTCCTACAGAGCGCAGGCATGATACCTAAAGCGCCTCGGCCCAAGTGCAGTTTCAGCCCTTTGGGTCGTGCCTCGTGCGAGGGCCAGCCGTCGCTACGGCGTTGCATCTATGCCTCGCAAGCTATTCAAAAAAATCGCCCACTTGGTCCATGCGCGCCGCGACAAGTGGTACTTCAGCGTCTTCGGTGACCGCCTTACTGATCCACACCTCTGGAGGCTGAACCGGCACGCCATCACTGGCGGGCTCGGAGTTGGCATCGCGGTCAGTTTCATCCCGTTACCGGTGCACTTGCTCACCGTGGTGCTGCTGGCGATATGGTGGCGGCTGAACGTCGCGGTCGCAATTGCCGGCTCCTACTTTGTGAATCCCTTCACCGTGGTGCCGGTGTACTTCACCGCCTATCGCGTCGGGGCGCTGCTGCTGCGCTATCACCCGCGCCATTTCCAGTTCCACTTCACCTGGAACTGGCTCGAGCACGGCCTCGGTCCGGCCTGGAGGCCGTTCCTGCTGGGGTGCCTGGTGTGCGGCATCGCCTGTGGGATTGGCGGCCGCTTTGCGCTCGAATACATCTGGCGCGAGGTCAGCATGCGGCGCTACCGCAAGCGCCGTGAGCGGCCCGTGCAGCACCGCCGGCATGGGCACCACGAGCCGCGTCCGGTCGAGCCCCGTCGGCACGCTGCGCGCCAGTACGAAGCCGGCGAGCACGATCCCCGCCAGCACGATCCCCGTCAGCACGAGCCGGGTCAGCACGAGCCGCGCGAGGGTTACCGGCGACGCGCTTCCGGCTCGTAGCGTGCCCCGCTCATAGCCCCACTCGCGTTGCTGGAGTGGGCAGTTGCAGGCGCCCGCCGCTGAGCTCCAGGACGCGGTCCATGCGGGTCGCGAGACGCGGATCGTGTGTGACCACCACGAGGCTCGTGCCGAGCTCGCGATTGAGTTCCAGCATCAGCGCGAACACCTGCTCGGCGTTGCGCCCGTCGAGATTGCCGGTGGGCTCATCGGCCAGTACCAGCTTGGGTGCCACCACCAGCGCGCGCGCCACGGCGGTGCGTTGGCGCTCCCCGCCCGACAGTTCATGCGGCCGGTGATTGAGGCGCTCGCCGAGTCCGACGCGCTGCAGCAGCGCGCTCGCCCGTGCTTGCGCCACCTTCGTCGGCTCGCGCCGCACCAGCAGCGGCATCGCCACGTTCTCCAAAGCCGAGAACTCCGGCAGCAAATGGTGGAATTGATAGATGAACCCGATGGTGCGATTGCGCAGAGCACCGCGCTCACGCTCGGACAGGGCATGAATGTCGCTGCCGGCGACCGCGACGGTACCCGCGTCCGGTCGGTCGAGGCC
>JASHTF010000125.1 GCA_030040715.1 Gammaproteobacteria bacterium
CGTGCTCTTCGTGGTTCTTGGCGCCGTTTTCCTCTATCGCGCCTTTCACCACTCGACTTAGGTCACACGCGGCGTCTGCGATCGTCTGGCAGCCCTAGTTCGGCTGCTTTTCGGCCCGTTGAGGATCATTCTAGCGCCGCATCGGCATCTCTCGAGCTACCTGGCAGCCGTCTCGATCTGATCGTTCCACCAACCGCCCCCGAGGGCGGTCAGCAGCTGTGCGGTATCCTGGAATTGCTGCACCTGAGCGCTCACGTAACTGAGTCGGGCCTGTGCATACGCACGCTGAGCGGAGATCAAGTTGAGCACGTTGGTCGTGCCGACCGTATAGCTCTGCTGCTGCAGGTTCAGCGCCTCGAGCGCGACCTCCATCGAATGCCGATCGACGGTGAGCAGCTGCGCATCGTACTGCAGCGCCCATAGATCGTCGGCCACCTGTCCGAGTGCCTCGAGCACCACCGAGCGATAGGTGGCAGCCTGAGCCTGGAACGCATCCTGGGCCGAGCGCACCTGCGCGCGCAGCGCCCCGCCCTTGAACAGCGGCTGCGTCAGCGAGCCGCCGAGGCCCCAAAGCGTGTCGAACTGATGAAACAGGTCAGCAGCACGCAGGGCATCGCGGGTCAGCGAGGCCGAGAGGCTGATGTCCGGGAATTCCTGCGCGACCGCGACACCGATCGCGGCGCTGTCCGCGTGCAGCTGCGCTTCTGCGGCGAGCACGTCGGGGCGTTGGCGCACCAGACGTGCGGGCAGACTCAGCGGCACCGTGCGCGGCAGCGTGAACTGCTGGATATCGAACGGCTCGCTGCTCCACTCGGCCGGCGGTTGACCGGCCAGCACCGCCAGCTGATCGTAAGCCTGATCGAGCTGCTTCTGCAGCGTCGGCAGCTGGGTGAGATCAGCGGCGAGCTGGCTGTCGGCCGTGAGCACGTCCGCGCGCGTCGCCACCCCAACCGCGAACTCGCGCTGCGTCAGCGTCAGATTCTTGCGATCGATCCCAATCAGATCGTTCTCGGTCGTGATCTGCAGGCGCGTCGAGGCGATGGTGAGCACCTCGTTCACCACATCGCCCGTGAGCGTGAGGTATGCGGCGGCGAGCTCGTCGTACTGATAGTCGGCCAGCGCCTGCTGCTGCTCGACGTTGCGGCGCGTGCCGCCGAAGATGTCCGGACTGTAGCTGGCCGCGAGGCCGACGCTGTAGAGACTGGAGGCGGCCGCCGGGCCAGCGGGTGCGTGCCCACCCGAGCGCTGTGCCCCGAGACTGGCGCTCAGACTCGGCAGCCAGGCCGCGCGCGCGATGGTCACTTGCTCGCGCGCCTGGGCGAGCGTCGATTTCGCGGCCGCCAGCGTAGGGCTGGCGCTCAATGCGGTGCGCACCACCACGTCGAGCTGCGACGAATGAAACAGTCCCCACCACTGCCCGGCAACCTCGGCGCCCGCCTGCAGTTGCTGCTGATCGCGCGCATCCGCCTGGGCGGACGGAGCGGCACTCTTATGCAGATAGCCTTTGGTGGCCGGAGGCTCGGGTCGATGAAAATCGGGGCCGACGCTGCAGCCCGCCAGCGCGACGGCGAGCACCGCGACCGCGAACCCACCGACGGCGCATCGCCGACAGACACCCTGGCGGCGGGCGGCGCTACTCGTAGCGCAGCGCATCGATCGGGTTCAGGCGCGACGCCTGGCGCGCGGGGTAGAAGCCGAAGAACACGCCGACCGCACCCGAGAACGCAAACGCCAGCAGCATGACGTTCATCTCCAGCAACACCGGCCAGCCCGCCACATCGGAGATCACGCTCGAGGCGATCGCTCCCGCCAGGATACCCGCGGTGCCTCCCATCAGCGCCAGCAGCATGGCCTCGATCAGAAACTGCGTCAGCACGTGCAGACGTCGAGCGCCGGTCGCCATGCGGATGCCGATCTCGCGCGTGCGCTCGGTCACCGAGACCAGCAGGATATTCATGATGCCGATGCCGCCCACGATCAGCGAGATCGAGGCGATCGCCGCCAACAGCAGCTCCATGGCCTTGGAGCTCTCCTCGGCGACCTGAGCGATCTCGGTCAGATCGCGCACGACGAAGTCATCCGACTTGCCGGGCAGAATGCGATGCGCGCTCTCGAGCGTGTGTGTCACCTGATCGAGCGCCGCGGGCACCAGTGCCGGGCTGCGCGCCTGTACGTAGATGGTGTTGACGAAGCCCTCGAGCTTGGGCACGACTCCGAAGGGATTGGGCGGCGGACCGACGGTGGCGAACACGTTGTTCGCGAGCGTCTGCGTCGAGCTCGGTGCCGCCACGCCGAGGATGCGCTCCTGGGCGGTGGTGAACGGGATGAACACCACATCGTCCTGATCCTGTCCGGTGGCGGAGTGTCCCTTCGCGGCGAGCACGCCGATCACGGTCATGGGGACATTTTTGACCAGCACCGTGGCGCCGATCGGATCGGAGAAATCCCCGAACAGATTGCTGAGCACCGTCTGACCGAGCAGGCAGACGGCGGTCCCGGCACGATCGTCCTCAGCCGTGAGGGCACGGCCGGCGATGACCGGCCAGCGACGGATCGACAGATAGCTCGGCGAGATGCCCTGTACGCTGGTGCTCCAGTTCTGATTGCCGTTGACGATCTGGGTGTTCTGGCGGCTCACGTAGCTCACGTCCGCTACCGCGCTGTCCTCCTCGAGGATGTGGCCGACGTCACTCACCCGCAGGCTCGAGGCGCTGCCGAAGCCGCCGCGCACGCCGTTGAAGCGCGTGCTGCCCGGCAGCACCACGAGCAGGTCGGTGCCGAGGCTCTGCACCTGTGCCTCGACCGCCGCCCGCGCACCTTCCCCCACCGCCACCATCGCGATCAACGCTGCCACACCGATGAACATGCCGAGCATCGTCAACCCGGCACGCAGCTTATTGCGCCCGATGGCGCGCAGAGCCGCGAGCAGCGCCATCCAGCCGATCGATCCGGCTTCGTGCCATAGGCTGTCCCAGCGACTGTTGAACTGACGCTCCCGGTACGGCTGCACCGCCGGCAGCGTGCGGCGCTCGAGCGGCGCATCGTGCACGGTAGGCAGGTCGGAGATGACGCGCCCATCGCGCAGCGTGATGATGCGATCGGCCATCTCCGCCAGATCGTGCTCATGCGTCACGAGCACTACGGTCACGCCGCGCTCGCGGTTGAGCGCACGGATGGTCGCCAGAATCTCCAGTGCATTCTGCGAGTCGAGATTTCCGGTCGGCTCGTCCGCCAGCACGATCGCCGGGTCATTGACCAGCGCGCGCGCGATCGCCACGCGCTGTTGTTGTCCGCCGGACAGTTGGTTCGGTTGGTTGCGCTCGCGGTCGGCGAGCCCGAGCAGACCCAACATGTCGCGCGCCCGTGCCGTGTTGCCCTCGATCTGTGCCGCATAGAACAGCGGCAGCTCCACGTTCTCGATGGCGCTGGTACGCGGCAGCAGATTGAAGGTTTGGAAGACGAACCCGATGCGCCGCCCCCGAATGCGTGCCAATGCCGGCTCAGCCAGATGTGCGACGTTGATACCCTCGAGCGTGTATTCCCCGCTGGTGGGACGGTCGAGGCAACCGAGAATATTCATCAGCGTCGACTTTCCGGAGCCCGAGGCGCCCATGATCGCCACGAACTCGCCGCGCGCGATCGTGAGGCTCACGCCGCGCAGCGCATGCACCTCCTGATCGCCGAGCCGATAGGTCTTGGTGACGTCACGAACGCAGAGGATCGGCTCGCCGACGGACGGACGCCTCACAACCGGAAACCTCCGCGGAGTCCGCCACTGCCCGGGCTACCCGGACCGCCCGGGCTACCCGGGCGATTGTTGCCCGGTACCGTCTCGGGCTGATTCGGTCGCACCGCGTTGACCACGACCGTGTCGCCGACTTTCAGATCCTCACCCGCGACCTCGATCAGCGTGCCGTCGTCCAGCCCGGTACGGACCGACACCGCGACCAACTTGCCATCGCGCAGCAGCCACAGCCGGGCGCGTGCACGCAAAGCGCCTGCGCCACCGCGGCCGGCGCCGCCGCCGGCACCGAATGGGTGGCGCCCCTGACCTGTGGCGCCCGGTGGGCCACCGTCAGCGCGCGCGGCGGCGGACCGGGTGCCGAACCCTCCGGGGCGACCCGCGTGATCCTCCGGGCCGGCGGGCGGGCCGGCGGGCGGGCCGCCTGGCGGGCTGCCTGGACCACCCGCGCCGCTGCTTCCCTCGGCACCCTCCGCTGCGCTCGGTGCACGCGCCTGCTGCATATGACCCGCCTCGCGCCCACGTCCCGCACGCGCGAGCCCTTCGGGGTTGAAGCGGGTCGCGGGCAACGGCACCCTGAGCACGCGGTCGCGCTCGGCGGTGATGATGTGCGCATCGGCCGTCATGCCGGGATACAGCGCCAGGTCGTCGTTGTTGACGTCGACGACCACATCGTAGGTCACGACGTTCTGCACCGTGATCGGCCCCTCACGGATCTGCCGCACCGTGCCCCAGAAGGTGCGGTTCGGATAGGCCTGCACGGTGAAATAGGCGCGCTCGCCGGGTCTCACGCCGCCGACGTCGGCCTCGCTGACGTTGGTGTCGACCTGCATCGAATGCATGTCCTTGCCGATCAGGAACAGTGGTGAGGCAGACATGCTCGAGACGACCGTCTGGCCGACGTCGATATAGCGCGTGATCACCATGCCGTTCACGGGCGACTCGATCTTGGTGTACCCGAGGTTGACCAGGGCGCCATGCAACGCGGCCTGTTGCTGGGCGACGCTGGCTATGTCGAGCTGCACCTGCGCGCGGTCCTGATCCAGAGTCGCCTTGTCGGTATTGAGCGTCTCCTGCGAGACGATCCCCTGGCCGATCAGCTTTTGATCGAAGGCATAGACCAGGGCCTGATTGGCGGTAGCCACTCGATCCTTGGCCAGCTGCGCCATGGACGAGTGCAGCGAGGCCGTGTCCTGATCGACGATGACCTGAAACGGCTGTGGATCGATGGTGGCGCAGATCTGTCCCACCTTCACGATGGTGTTGTAGTCGCAGGTCCAGGTCTTGATGTTGCCGGAGACATAGGATTCGACCTGGGCGGTCACCACCGGATTGAGCGTACCGGTCATGCTGACGGTGCGCTGGATGTCTCCTTGGGTGACGACCGCCGTGATATAGCGCAGCGGCGAATCCTGGCTGCGCCAGACCCAAACCCCAACCGCCACGAGCGCCACCACCACACCGCCCGCGGCCCAGGGGAACGTGCTGCGCGCACGCCAACGCGAACTATCTGTGCGATCGGACAGAGTGCAGCTCTGGGTGCTTCCCGTTATGCGGAAACTATAAACGAGGTCGAACTGCAGCGGGTCGACGGCGCGACCCGCGATCGAGCTCGGGCGTTAAGACAGGCAAATACCGCCCGAACGCCAAACTATCTTGACTGTTCTTGACCGTTCGCCGCCGCTGCCAGGCGTGGCTACGGCTTCTCGACGATGTCGGATTTCATCGGCCCGAGCACACCGTGACGTCCGCGTGTCGGGCCCCCGTCGCCCTATCGCTTCCCTGGCTCAATATATATCTCCTTCATCTTGCCCTTCATCTCGAAGGTCCCGTTAAACCCCTTGGGAATGACAAAGACATCACCCGGTCCAAATGAGCTGCTCTTGCCATCATCGCTGACGATTACTAAATGCCCGGAAAGCAGCACAACTTCCTCGTCATTTGGCCAATCCTTCAACCTGATGAAGCCCGGTCCTCCCGCAAAAATACCAGTCCTGAGCGAACCCCCGTACGACATGTTCGACGCCGCTTCCGGCACCGGCTTGCCGGGTACCGCATATTGTTCCGAGGGGAATCGCTTGAGTTGCGCGGCCTTATCGATGGTCACGACGGCCTTTGCCGCATTTTCCGGCTCGGCACTATAGGAGTAGCCAGCGCACAGGACCCCAGCCAGTGTCCACGCGCACATCCATCCGCAGAACTTCGCTGATCTCATGGTCGCCTCCCTGACATGAGTATCGATTGGCTCATGTTTTTGTGTGTATGCACTGGAGTGAGCGCGCGAGCTTTCTGGCCTTACGGTCAGGTTGGCGTCCCGCCCACTGCGAGCAACGATGAACCGCCGGGTCGAGCGTCAACCATACCTGAGATCGGTGCTCTGCCCGACCTCGATAATATATCCGTCAGGATCGCGGATGTAGCAGCGAATCTCGCCATACTTGGGGATCGGCTCCGTGATGAACTCCGCGCCTCGACTTTTCCACAATTTATAGCAGGCTTGAATATCCGCAACGCGGAAATTCAGAAAGCTGTTGATGTGATTCGGGTCGGGGGTGCTGAGCGTTACCGTTGGCTTATCCGGGGTCGGGCCGCCCCCGACGTTCAGAATCATCCAGATGTTCGCGAGCTGCAGGTACCCAGGCGCGTTGCCGTCACCCAGGCTCAGAATGCGGGCGCCGAAGACCTTTTCGTAGTAGTGAGCCGAGCGCGCGATGTCGGTGACGGTAAGAAAATGCGCGATGCTGATCCCCTCTCGCGGCGGCATCTCGTAGCTGTGCTGCTCGATTGGTACGGCGTTCATTGATTACTCCGCTTCCGATACGCTGCGCTCATCCTCGGAGATTGCCAGTCCGTTTGGTATCGGACATCCGCCCGACGAGGCGCTACTGGCCCGGCCAGGGCCGCAGCGGCGCGCAAGCGCGACAACGCAACCGCAGAGCACCC
>JASHTF010000013.1 GCA_030040715.1 Gammaproteobacteria bacterium
GCGAGGCGCCGCGCGCGCTCGTGCGCGTGCTGATAGTCAGCGTCGGCCAGAACGCCCTTCTTTTCCGCATCGATGAACAGGTCCTGGCCGAAATACGGCATCTCGGTATCGGCATGTGCCTGATTGAAGGCAATGAGCGCCGCAAGATCTTTGGGACCCCCGCCGCGACGGGTCGCCAGGTAGCGATTGATGCCGTCCTTGAACTCGTACAGCAATACTGTCTGCTCGTCGTCGCTGAACTTGTCCTTGGTGGGCAGACTCACAGGGTCTACGATCACGGCTCCCAGCGAGCGCAGCGTCTGGATCGCCCGATCGAACGCGGCATCGACGCCCTCGTGAAAGCCAGCATACTCACGCAGCACGCCGATGCGCGCTCCCCGCAGCGTGTCCGCGCGCAGCGCGAGGCGGAAGTCCGCAGGCGGCTGATCCTTGAGCGGCGCCGTGGCGGGATCGTCGGGATCAAAGCCTGCGAGTACGTTGAGCAGTGTCGCAGCATCCTCGACCGTACGCGCAATGGGACCGGCAGTATCCTGGCTGGCGGAGATCGGGATGATTCCGGAGCGCGACACCAGTCCCACCGTCGGCTTGATGCCGACGAGGCCATTGACCGAGGCAGGGCAGACGATGGAGCCGTCGGTCTCGGTGCCGACGGCAACGGTGGCGAGATCGGCGGCCACGGCGACGGCCGACCCTGAACTCGAGCCGCAGGGGTTGCGCTCGGGTGCGTAGGGATTCCTGGTCTGTCCGCCGCGCGCGCTCCACCCCGAGGAGGAGTAACTCGAGCGGAAGTTGGCCCACTCGCTCATGTTGGTCTTGCCAAGGATGAGCGCGCCGGCGGCGCGCAGGCGCTTCACGATGAAGGCATCCTGCGGCGGTCGCGAATCCATCAGGGCCAGTGAGCCTGCCGTGGTATGCATGCCGTCGGCCGTGTCGATGTTGTCCTTGACTACGATCGGCACACCGAACAGCGCGCCGCGCTTGCCCTGCGCGCGCTCGAGCTGTCCAGCGAGCCTGGCGGCGTCCGGATTGAGTTCCAGCATCGAATGCAGCGCCGGACCCTGCTGATCCAGAGCGTGGATGCGCTGCTCGTAGGCGCTCTCCAAATCGGCAATCGAGTAGCGGTGAGCCGCGAGCGCGCGCTCGATCTGATCAATTGTGGCTTGGCGGAGTGCAGTCGCTCGCTCGTGCCGGGCGAAGCCGACGTGCGGCGCGAGCCCAGCGAGAAGCAGCGCGCAGCTCGCGACCGCTGCCCAGATTCGTGAGCGCATCCGGAATTTCCGCAACGCGCGATGACCTCGCGCTTGGAGGCGCAATGCTACTCTGTTTTCAGTTGTTACCGCCCACTAGGCCGTTACGCGGTAAACTGGACGGCGCGCCCACTGACGCACGCCCGCAAGTGGCAGTGAGTTGGTTTCCCCTGTGGCGCTGCAGCAGACCAAGCTCGCTGCGGAGGCTGTGATGATCGTTCGACACGCGCTCCTGACTGCGATGATCGGCGTGACGGTTGGCCTGGGCGGCAACGCTCTCTCAGCGCCGAGCGCGGATTCCAGCAGTGCTACCGCCGGCGATGCATCGGTGACGCCGCAGTTTGGAACCTGGCGGTCCCACAAGCTCGACTTTCAGTTCATGGGATTTACGGCGACCTATTCCTGTGACAGCTTGAGCGAGAAGCTGACTTTGCTGTTGCGCAAGGTTGGTGCCCGCACGGGCTTCAATATCACTCCAGTGTGCGGCCGGGACTATGCCGTGCCAGACAAGTCTGCGGATGCCCGAGTGGCCTTCGAAAGCCTCCAGCCGTTCAGCCCGAGTGGCTCAGAGGCCGCTGGCCCGACCGTGCCGGGAGTGTGGCGTCACGTGGAATTGCAGCCTCGCGCGCCCATTCAATTGACGGGCACCGATTGCGAATTGGTCGAGCAGTTCCGCAACAGGCTGTTGCCGATGTTCACCATCCGCAATCTGCAAAGCAGGGTAAATTGCGTACCCTACCAAAGCATCGGTGACCAATATTTCTTGAGCTTTGACGTGTTCACGTCTGCCGCAGGCAAGAAGCTCTAACAGCCTTGGCTCGATTTCTCTTCGCGCTTACTGCGGGCGAGGGTACTCGCTTGCTAGTGAGTGAGTGAGAACCATCTTTGCTGGACGATCGAGGGCTCATCCCGCGGCAGCAGTGCGACCTCGCGCCGCCGATAGTCGATGCTGAGCCTTTCGAGCGTACCGAGCACATCCATCCCGACCAGCAGCGCCGGCTGTTGCTCTATTCCCCAGGTCTTGAAGATCTTGAACGACCCGAAATGCACATCGAGATTGTTGATGATCATCGGTCCGACGCTGAACGACGGCACGGTTCCGATCGCACTGAATTCCGCAGTCTGCGTCGCGTCGATGACCCGGATCTCGAATCGTGCATTGCGCCGATGCTCCTTGGTCAGCGCTGCCAGCAGCGCGGCGTTGCCGAGCGTGTGTGGACTGCCGGTATCGATGATCGCCTTGACCGCGACGCGCCCGATGCGCCCTTCTGCCATCAGCAGACGCTCGGAAAGGAACTCGACCGGAATCACCGAGTAGACGACGGCCGCACGCTTTCCCCGCGACACCGAGATACTGATCTGGTCGCGCGTGAAGTCGGCAGACAACTTCAGCCCGGCAAATCCATCCATACCCAGGATCCCGTCCAGTCCCGCCAGCACCGGCCCCGACAGCACCGGCATCCGCAGATCGCGGAAATTCAGTGCCCCCGCATCGAGGCTGTCGATGTGCACGCTCGGCGCTTCCTCCGAGCCGTTGATTCCGGTTACCGCCATGGGGGCGTCACCGTCGGCGACCAGTCCGAGCTTCGCCAACACCGATCGCGCCAACACCGTGCGGTTCGATCCGGTGTCGAGCATGAAGCGAAATGGGCCGCGGCCGTTGATGGTTACCAACGCGACGATCCGACCGCTCTGATCGGGCCGGGTGGGAATCGCGTAAAGGGCTCGATCTGCCTCGTCGGCCACGGCGTCGCTGGTGGGGGCCGTGACGACCTCGGCGGCGGACGCGATGGGCACAGCTATCCGGGCCGCGCTTGCGAAGAGCAGCGCAGTCGCGACGCACCATCGGGTCGACTGGTCCACGGTTAGCGATCTATACCAGCAGGCGTTTTTATCGTGCGCTCTTCTTTGTCGGGCTTGCAAGCCGGAACGCGGATAAAAAACCGGCCCCCGAGGGGGCCGGTGAATTCAGCGCATCCGATTCTGAGCGGGCGTCGGTTAGAACTTGTAGGTCGCGCCCAGATTGAAGAACTGACCCACTGCACCCTGATAATGCAACGACGGATTCCAGGGTACCGCACCGAGGGCGCCGCCATAGGTGACGTAGTCGAGAGGTGCATGCTCATTGAAGACATTGATGGCGGAGGCGTGCAAGTTCAGGTGGGAGGTTATGTTATAGACGCCGTAGAGATCATAGGTGATGAAGTCCCCGACCGTGCATCCCACCTGGGCAGGTATGACACCTGCAGCCAACTCGTTGGCGAACACGGTGCCAGCGAAGCCGCCGCTGTCCGCGAGGGCTTGGAGGCACGTGCCCTGCGGGGGGTAACCAAAGGCGACGATCGAGGTGTCGATATCCTTGTACCCATCCGTGTAGTTCAGTGTCCCGGTAATTGACCAGGACGGTTGGCTGAAGGTGGTCGACCACTGCACGCGCGAGGCCGGATTACCGGTATCGCCGGAATAGAAGGTGGGTCCATGCGTGCCCACCAGTTCATAGGTCACACCCCCAACGGTGAGGTCGTAGGTAGCGATGTAGGTCCAGTTCACGCTGGAGGAGATCGTGCCGAAGTCGAACCGATGCTTGTACTGCACGCCCAGATCGAAGCCGCTGGTCTTGGTGGTGTTGGCGTTGATGTAGGTCTCGCCGAGATAGGCGATCGGCGCCACCGGAGGCGTCGTGAGCACGGTCGAGCCGTTCGACTGATACTCAGGCAGGGGGGTGAAGTTGGTACCTCGCACGATCTCGACCTGACCCACTCCAGCGGCCGAGCCGGGGACGATCTGGTGATCGATCTCGATCGAGTACCAATCGAAGGTGGCGCTGAGATCGTGGAGGGGCTGCACTACCAACCCGAGTGTCCATTCCTTCGAGGTTTCATTCTGGAGTTTCGGGTTCGACTGCTCCAGGCCCGGCACCGACAGCACGCATTCGCCGGCAAAATTTCCGGCCGCACTCGGATTCTTCGGATTGGGACACAGAACCGGATCGGCGAGGGTGCCGGCAAAGAAGGACTCGCCCGCCTGGCCATTTTCTCCGGGGCCCGGCGCGCGGAAACCCGAGGACAGGGTGCCTCTGAATGCCAACGCCGTGAACGGCGTGTACTTCAGGCCGAGCTTCGGGCTGGCCCTGCCGCCGGACTCGTTGTAGTGATCATAGCGCACGGCTGCATCGGCCTCGAATTGCTGGATGACCGGGGCGTCCAGCTCGAGGTATCCGGACTGCACGTGCTCGGTGCCGATCGCGAAGGCGTTGCTGAAATCGCCGGTGGCCTGGATACCGCTCTGAACCTGGGGCGGGGCGACCGCATATTCATCCCAGGTGAACACGTCGGTGCCGAAGGCGAGCCCCAAGGGTCCACCCGGCAACTTGGCCAGCTGGTCGGTGGCGCCCAAATGGAGAAAGCCGAGTTTCGAGGTGTCGCTCGTTCTCAGCGGCGGCGCGACGAAATTGTCCACCGCAGCGCTGTTGGGCTCACCGACGAGGAAGGGCGCCGTCGTGCTGTTCAGCGCGGTCTGCAGATTGGACACGCTGATGTAGTTCAGTCCCGTCAGCTCAAGGATGTCCCCGGTGTAGCCCAGTGAGCCATCGATGGTCCAACCGCCGATCTTGCCGTCTAAATCGAAGACGGCTCGAACGTTGGAGGAGTCGGTTTGAGTGATAACCCCGCCAGCGCCCAGATTCAGCATGGTGTAGTAGAGCTTGCCGCTCGTCAGGCCAGTCCCGGTGGGAAACGTGGGGTTGGTATCCGGGATCGTCGGCGCCGGCACGGGCGCCAGCAAGGTCGGACCAATTCCGGGGCCAAAGGCGATGCCCTGATAGCCGTTGGCGTAAGCGTCCGCGGTGACCGGCTGATCCGGGCGATTCTCCTGCTCCGCCCAGCTTTGAAAGTAGCCACCCTCGAAATCCCAAGTCCAGTTGTCCGACATCTTCTGCGTGAAGCGGCCGAGCAGATTCAAGTTTCTTGTCGGGGGCTGGATCTGGTCCCAGGTGTCCTCATAGGTGCATTGGTTGGCCGCAAACTTCGCCGCGTTGCACCCGGGCATGAAGCCGGCGATGGCGCCAGCAGCGTTCGTGATGTATCCGGTGGCCGATGGCGGCAGCCCGCCGTTCAGGATGTTGGATGCTCCGTAGGAAGCGTCGATGCCGCCTTCAGAGGTGTAATTGCGATCCTCGAAGGAGCCGCCACGCTGGTAATAAAAGATCGGGTCCTGCTGGCGGTATTCGGCGGACAGGAAAGCGTTGTATCCATCGGAATCCAGATCACCGTGGCCAACGATGCCCGAATAGTGCTGCTGCCAGCCATCGCCGTGACCCGATACGCCGCCGTCGGCGGTAACTTCCGCACCCTCGTAGGTCTTTCTCAGCACGATATTGACCACGCCGGCGATCGCGTCCGATCCATAGATCGCCGAGGCGCCGTCCTTCAGCACATCGATATGATCGACGGCCTCGAACGGCAGATTGGCGACATCGACGAAGGAGCGATAGCCGTCGTCAGCGAGTGGGTAAGGCGCTTGGCGATGTCCATCGATCAGGACGAGCGTGTTGACGACATTCAGCCCGCGCAGCGCGATACCCGCGGCCCCGCTGGCGAACGCACCCGAGAAGCTCTGTGACAAAGTGCCCTGGCCGTTGGCAGGCAGGTCGTTCAGAACCTGAGAAATAGAGGTGTAACCGGACTCGTGAATCTCGCCCGCCGTGATCACTTGAACAGGGCTGGGCGTCTCGGTGTCGGTTCTGGGAATGTACGAGCCGGTGACGATGACCTCCTGGAGGGTCTGATCACTCGCCTGCCCCGTCGCCGAATTCGTACTCGTACCGGCCGCGCCCGCCGTCCCGGGTTGCCCAGCCGGCTGCGCGACGACCTGCCAGCTCCAAAGCGTCAGCCCGACGGCCACCGCCGCCAGTAGAGCGCTCCGGTCTACAATCGTTTTGGCTCTCAACCTACCGCTAGTTGGTGTTACCTCATGCAGTGCAGAATGATTCTCCAGCAACTCGGACATGACCGTTTCCCCTTATGGGTTTATGACTGCGGCCGCGGGCCGGCTTTTCTGCTGGCTTGAAGTGATGAATGCGCGGCGACACAGTGCGTGACCAGTAACTGCGCAGCACGAGACTCGTAGCCTTGCGAGCCGAGTTAATAGGCAACGGCATGAGCAACGAGACCAAGGGCTGCTCCTTCTTTATGCGTCTAGCATAAATCGGGGCGTTGCCGCCGTACAGGGCAGAATGTTGGGTGGCTGCAACAAACACGCCGTGACTGCAACGCCGTGACTGCAACGCCGTGGCTACAAGGCTGTGACTACAACGCCGTGGCTGCAATGCCGTGACTGCAAGACATTACAGTGTTCCGACCCACCTATCACGGAGTGCGCCAACGCATCGCTGGCTCAATTCATCGATATTTCGGCCCATTCGTTAGTGTTTCGACGCAAGCGCTGCCGATGGATCGAGACCGCTGCGCTGTAGGTTTTGCCAGGGTCCAGTGGTGGGGATGCGCACGCGCCGCGCGCCGCGACGGTGCAATCCGAGCCGGCCGTGCGCGGTCGGATGTCTCGGATGGTGCGTTGCAATATTGGTCTAGCTCGTGCAAGCCTTGCTGTTAGACTGCCGGCCCGCTGACACCGACCCCGATCGCGCGCCCTCAACATGCCGAAGCAATTGATCGAAATCTATCCCGCGATTCCCGCGGCAATCGCACGCTTGCCGGAGCTCGCGAGCAATCTGTTCTTCAGCTGGCATCGGCCGACGCGCGCGCTGTTCGAGGATCTGGATCCGGAATTGTGGAAGCAGGTCAACGGCAATCCACGCCTGATGCTGCGATGCGTGAATCAAGAGGGCCTCGACGCGGCCGCCTCGGATGTGCTCTATCTCGAGCGCTATCGGCAGGTCATCGCCCGCTTCGACGGCTATCTGTCGGCGTCAGCGCCGCGGGCCGATGAGCCGCTGATCGCCTATTTCTGTGCGGAGTACGGCTTCCACGAAAGCTTTCCGATCTACTCCGGCGGTCTCGGGATCCTCGCCGGCGATCACTGCAAGGCCGCGAGCGATGAGCGGCTGAACTTCGTGGCCGTTGGCCTGCTGTACATGCAGGGCTATTTCGTCCAATCGGTCGACAACGATGGCGTGCAGCACGCGCACTACAACGAGAACGATCCGCGCGATCTGCCGGTCGAGGCGGTGCGCGATGCCACGGGCAACTGGCTGCAGGTCGCGGTCCGCATCGCCGGGCGGGATGTCATCGCGCGGCTGTGGAAGACCAAGGTCGGGCGGGTGCTGGTGTACCTGCTCGATACCAACTGCCAGCAGAACAACGTCGAGGATCGTGAGATCACCCACCGGCTCTACGGCGGAGATGCGAGCGTGCGCATCCGCCAGGAAATGATCCTGGGACTCGGTGGCGTGCGCGCGCTGCGAATGGTAGGGCTTGCGCCCGCCGTGTGGCATATGAACGAGGGCCACGCAGCGTTCCTGATTCTCGAGCTGGTGCGCGAGGGCATCGCCCGCGGACTCGAATTTGCAGCCGCTCTCGAGGCCGCCGCGGCCCAGTGCGTGTTCACGACCCATACGCCGGTCGCGGCCGGACACGATGCCTTTGAGACCGGACTGTTTCTGCATTGCTTCCAGGATTTTCTCGTCGAGGTGAACGTGCCCCCTGAGAGCGTGCTCGCGCTCGGGCGCACGCCGGCGGCCGCGCAGACCTTCAACATGACTCGACTGGCGCTCAACGGCTCCCGCCACGTCAACGGCGTCAGCCGTATCCACAGCGCGGTGTCATCGCGTCTGCTTGCCGACCGCTGGCCCGAGATCCCGGCGGAGGAAAACCCCGTCGGCTATGTGACCAACGGCGTGCACGTGCCGACTTTTCTGTCGCAGATCTGGTCGCGCTTCTTCGATCAGAAGCTCGGCGGCGAATGGCGCCAGCGTCTGTCGGAGCCCGAATTCTGGCGCGGCGTCGAGCAGGTACCGGATGCCGAGTTCTGGCAGACAGCGCAGCAGGTGAAGGTGCGCATGCTGGCGGGTGTGCGGGCGCGGCTCGCGCGTGAATACGCCGACAAAGGGCTCAGCACGGTGCAGCTGCGCCACATCACGCGCCTGCTCGATCCCGAGCGGCCAAACGTGCTGACGCTCGGTTTCGCGCGGCGCTTTGCCACCTACAAGCGAGCCTCGTTGCTGCTGCGCGACCGTGCGCGGCTCGCGCGCCTGCTCAACGCCGAAGAGCGGCCGGTACTGATCCTGTTCGCGGGCAAGGCCCACCCCGCCGATCATCCCGGTCAGCAGGTACTGCGTGAAATCAAGCTGCTCATGCTGAGTCCGGAGTTCTCCGGCAACGTAGTGTTTCTGGAGGACTACGACCTGCGGCTCGCGCGCTGGCTGGTCACCGGGGTCGACGTGTGGCTCAACAACCCGGTCGCGCCGCTCGAGGCGAGCGGCACCTCGGGTATCAAGGCCGCGATCAACGGCCGTCTCAATGTGAGCATCCTCGACGGCTGGTGGGCCGAGGGCTTCGATCAGGACAACGGCTGGGGCGTCCCCGCCGCCGACGTGCAGGACGCCGAGCGGCGCGATGCGCTCGACGCGGCGGCGATGTTCAGCGTGCTCGAGGAAGAGGTGGTGCCGCTTTACTACGCCCGCAACGGACGCAGTTTTTCTCCCGAATGGGTGCGGCGCTGTAAGCGGGCGATGACCAGCGTGATCCCGCGCTTCAACATGAGCCGCGTGGTGCAGGACTACACGCTCGGCCTCTATTATCCGGCGGCGCAGCAGTACGAGCGTCTGATGCATAACGGCGCCAGCGCGGTCAGCGCCTTCGTCGCCTGGAAGCAGCGCGTGCGCGCGCTCTGGGGCGGCGTCGCGCTGTGCCGCCTGACCGATCCGCCGCGCGAGCTGCCGCGCGCCGGGCATCTGAACGTACGCATGGCGGTGTCACTCAACGGACTCAACAGCACCGACGTGCGCGTCGAGTTCGTCGCGCGGCGCGTGCTGCCGAGATCGCGCGTGGCGATGCCGCCGCTGTCGTCCTACCGCGAGGAGAGTTACGACGACGCCTGGCGCGCGCTGCTGCAGCCCACCGGCGAGATGGATGGTGCCGGCGCGACCGTCTATGAGCTCGACGCCACGCCGCAAAACTGCGGCCAGTTCGCGTTTGAGATCCGTGTCTACCCCTGGCACGAGCTGATGACGCAGCCGTTCGAGCTGGGTTTGCTGAAACGGCTATGACCACGGCAGTGGCTTGGACCGCGGCGGCCAAAGCCGCCCCTGACGGGGCGCATTGATCCGGTACTATAGCGACTGAGCCGCCCGTCACCCCGTGGTGCCATGGCCAAGCAGTCGCGTGCCTCCTCCGGACGATACGTCAGCCGGCTGACCAGCGGCACTTTGGCGATCGTCATGGCCGGGGGGCGCGGCGAGCGGCTGCGCGATCTGACCTTGCATCGCTGCAAGCCGGCGACCCCGTTCGGCGGCAAGTTCCGCATCATCGATTTCGTACTGTCGAACTGCGTCAATTCCGGCATCCGGCAGATTTATCTGATGACACAGTACAAAGGTCAGTCGCTGATCCAGCACGTGCAGCGCGGTTGGAGCTACCTGCGCGGCGAGTTCGGCGAGTTCATCGACGTGGTGCCGGCACAGCAGCAGATCGGTGAAGTGTGGTATCGCGGTACCGCCGACTGCGTCTACCAGAACCTCGACCTGATTCGGGCGCTGCGTCCCAAGCACGTGCTGGTGCTCGCCGGCGATCACATCTACAAGATGGACTACGGACCCATGGTCGCCTATCACGTCGAGAAGGGCGCCGATATCACCGTCGGTGTGGTGGAGGTGCCGTACGAGCGGGCGCGTGACTTCGGCGTGCTCTCGGTCACCGACTGGAATCGCGTGATCAAATTCACCGAGAAGCCGACCCAGCCGGACGGCATCCCAGGGCGCCCCGACGTGGCACTCGCCTCGATGGGCATCTACATCTTCAACGCGCGTCTGATCGAGAAGCTGCTGATCGCCGACGCGGCGGACGAGAAGTCGGCCCACGACTTCGGCCGCAACGTCATCCCGACCGCGATCGACATATTGCAGGTGGTCGCCTACCCGTTTACCGACGTGAAGACGCGGGCGCAGAACTACTGGCGCGACGTCGGCACGGTCGATGCCTACTACGACGCCAATATTGAGCTGGTGCACGTGGCCCCGGAGCTGAATCTATACGACGAGGAGTGGCCGATCTGGACCTATCAGGTGCATCTGCCGCCAGCGAAGTTCGTGCTCGACGAAGACGGCCGGCGCGGCATCGCGGTGAACTCGGTGGTCTCGGGCGGATGCATCATCTCGGGTGCCTACGTCAATCAGTCGCTGCTGTTCTCCAACGTGCGGGTGGAAGAGCGCTCGAATGTGCTGCGCTCGGTGGTATTGCCGAACGTGAAGATCGGCGCAGGCTGCTTCATCGACCGAGCGGTCATCGACGAGGGCTGCGAGGTTCCGGACGGCATGCGCATCGGCGCCGATCGTCGAGCCGACGAGCAGCGCTTCCACGTCACTACCAACGGCGTCGTATTGGTCACGCCGGGCATGCTCGCCAAGGTCGCGGCCGGCAACAGCAGCGCCGCATGAGCTCGGGGACGGTGCGGCGGGTGCTGGATGAGCGGCGCGCGGGGGTGCTGCTGCACGCTACGTCGCTCGCCGGCTGGATCGCCGGTCCGCAGCGCGGCGCGATCGGCGCGGCGGCGCGCAGCTTCGTCGACTGGCTCGAGCAGGCGGGCTTCTCGATTTGGCAGCTGCTGCCGCTCGGGCCGACCGGAAGCGGCGGCTCGCCCTACTGGGTACGCTCGGACATGGCCGCACAGAGCTCGCTCATCGACAGCGCAGAGCTACCGGATATCGGCAAGGAGCGCGGCGACTTCGAGCAGTTCTGTCACGCCAATGCCGATTGGCTCGAGGAATACGTGCTGTTCGAGGCACTCGCCGACCATTTCAGCGCGCCCTGGTGGGA
>JASHTF010000014.1 GCA_030040715.1 Gammaproteobacteria bacterium
CAGCCGTTGCAGGTCGTCGCTGGAGCTGGCATCCAGCAGCAGCGAGTCGTAGGCGACGAAGCCCGGAGGCGTCGTGTCGCCCATGAGCACCAGCGATCGTAAGTGAGGCAGTCGGGCGAGCCGTAGATCACGCGCATCGGTGGTGCTCAGCTCGGGCGCGAGCTGTCGAATCGTCGCGACGTAATTGCTGCTCTTGAACGATGGAGCGAGCACCAGCGCGCTGCAGCTAACCTTGTTCAAGGCGAATTCGAGTTCGCCTGCACGATAGGCGGGATTGATGTTGACCAGAATGAGTCCAGCCTTCGCGGATGCGAACTGGGTGACGACCCATTCAACCCGATTCGGGGACCAGATACCGAGACGGTCGCCCGGTCGCAGCCCGAGGCTCAGAAAGCCGTGCGCCAGGCGGTTGGCCGCGGCGTTCAGTTGCCGCCACGACCAGCGAATGCTCTGCTGCGCGACGATCAGTGCAGCGCGGTCGGGCCAGCGGTCGGCGGCACGTTCGAGTGTCGCGCCGACCGTTTGGTACAGCAAAGGCTCATCGCCCGTTCCGCTCACGTAGCTCAACATGGCGCTTCCCGCCGGTGCCGGCCGCTCAGCGGACCAACCGCTGCGCGTCATTATACCGGACGGCAGCTGGTGATCGGCGAGCGCGCTCGATTGACAACCTGAAATCAGTACACTAGCGTCATTGGAAGCGTAACGCTTAATTCTAAAAATAGATGGAGGATGGATATGGCGAGCTCCTCGCACCTGTCAGCGTATATCGTCGCAGCATTTGTCGGCGCCCTGACTTCGGCCAGCAGCTGGGCGGCTGATCCTCCCAACCCGAAGGATCTGACGCAGGGCACCTGGCAGGCTGATTTCTCCAGGTCCAAGTATTGCGAGGGACAGAGTCAGGGACAGCGGGTACCGCGCGTATCCCGACGGCAGATCATTGATGCGGGTTGGGGATTGATCTCCGTGCATTGGACCGGAATCGACGCGGATGGAAAGCCGATGGACATCCGCTACGTCTATCGCTATGACGGGCAGAAGTACCCGGCGGATCTTGGGGACACCCCGGCGAGCGAGAGCATTACCTGGAAGCTCGTGAATCCGCACCGGGTCGAGTTTGTGCATCGGTCGAAGGACGACAAGGTCACGCAACGACTGGCACGCAGCGTGTCCGAGGACGGCCAGACGATGACGCAGACGACGCGCTACGCCAATCGACCAGGCTGCGAGGAAGTGCAGGTGTTCGAGCGGCAGCCCTGATACGGACTGCCTGGTCAGGTGAACCCGTGCGACGACTCCGCTAAGGCGCGATGCCGTATCGACGCGCGCGCTGCGCGAGCGTCGGCTCCAACGCGATCGCCGCGCTGATGTCGGCCTGGCCAGCGGCGCCCTTGCCGAGCCGAAGCTCATCAACGCCGCGGCCATAGAGAGCCCACGCGACCCCCGGCTCCTGATGTAGTGCCAGCTCATAGTCCGCCAGCGATTTGGCGAACTCGCCAGCCCGCAATCTCACGAGTGCGCGGCTCTCGAGGATGGTCGGTGACCGCGGACTCAAGGCCAGCGCGCGGTCACAGTCGGCTTCGGCCTTTTTGAGATCGAGGCCGCCGAGCGCACGCGCCCAGCAACGTCCGTTGAGCGCGAGTACCAGGCGCGCATCGTCCGCGTGAGCCGCGATCCAAAGATCGTATTGGGCGACGGCCGTGTTGAAGCGCTCAGCCTCGGTATAGTCGGCGGCAATCGTCAGGCGCGCGGCGTCATCCTGCGGGGCTATTCGTGCCGCAGCATCCAGATCAGCACCCGCGGTGCTGAGGTCCTCAGCACCAAGATGGACTTCGGCTCGCGCCACCAGCGCCCCCAGCGAGTCCGGCTTGAGCTCGAGCGTCCGATCGAAATCCGCCAACGCCAGTTGCGGCTGCTTATTGCCGTAGTAGGCGAGACCGCGCTCGTAGAAGTAATCCGGTCGCGTCGGATCAAGTTCGATAGCCCGTGTCAGATCGGCTATCGCTGGCGCAAACTCCCGCCTCGCGGCCATGGCGCTCGCGCGCCGGCGGAAACCGGCAGCATCGGTCGGATCGGCAGCGTCCGCCTTAGGCTGTCCGACCTCAGCCGCGCCTCCCGTGAGGTTGAACACCGGGCCGCCGTTGTAAGTGAAGTAGAGCTTGTTCTGACTGTTGGCCATGTAGATTCGGTGCGAGAGAAAGAAATCGGCGCCGAGCAGCATGTCGGCGCCGCCGCCGAGATGTATGGCTCCGAAACGCAGCCGCGTGTGCAGCGTTTGCTCGCCGCCAATCCGAAAGCTCTCGAACTGACCGATCCAAAGCGCCGTCCCGCCGCGGCCGATGCCGAACGAGCTGCCCGCAGACTCGACACCGTTCCCGCCAGGCTTGACACCGGCGCGCGCGGCGCTGCCCAGCGTGAGCAATGAGTGCTCGGAACCGGTGTCGAAGAGCACACGGATCTTGACGCCGTTCAGATAAGCCGTGCCCGTCACCCCGTCGATCACCGGTTCGGTGGGTCGCTCGGCCGTGAGACCGCGGCGCCGGCGGGTCGGCGCCGATACGGCGATAACCGGCGCGATATCGATGACCGAGTACGGAGTGCCTCGAGCCCAGTACGCGAGCGACGAGCGTCCGCAGTCCTCGGCGCGCATCAGACGAATTACGCCATTCGCGAAGTCGTACTCGACGTCCGTGAGGTGCAGCACGTTCTGACCCAGGAGTCCTGCCGCGCCGCCGCCGGGATCGGTGCCGCCGACCAAAAAGCGCACATTCGACAAGGTCGAGCCGGCGAACTCGAACTGCCGCACCGTCGTCGCCGACGCGGTCGCACTACCCGCCACGCCCTCGAGCTCTACCGACCTCGCGTCGTGCGGCAACCGCAAGCGCTCGGCGGCTGCAGCGGACAGCACGCTGAAGAAGGCGCCGCTATCGACGATCAGGTAAAGCGGAACCCCATTGATCGTCACCGGCACCAGCGGCCGCAGGTCCGACATTGTGACCGGCAGTTCGGTCGCCTTGAGGCTGCAGGCCGCGCGCGCCCCGACGCTCGGCACGCAAAATGCCAGCAACAGCAACGCAGCTCTCGAGCAGCGGCTGATCAAGGCTTACCGACCTTCGTCCCGGCAACCGCGGTGATCTTATCGACCATCAGGCGCTGCCGCCCTCCGATAGGCCCGTTGCTCTCGCCCGGCTTTACCGGCGGCCGGAATAACGGGGCAGGCGTCGGATTGGTCGTGCACGCTGCGGTTTGGTATTCAGGTGGAAGACCGTGGCTGAGAGTCAGCTAGGCGTAGAGCCACAGAGGAAACGCAGCCGACCGCCGAAAGGATGATCGCTTCTTCTCCCTCGGGCAAGAGCGGAAGCGGCAGTGCGATGCCCGGGCGGCGAGGCGTCCGCGTTGGCGTGGGCGCTCACACCACCCAGGCACGAGCGTCCGCAGGACGGCTGCTCTGTAGCACGGTACGGTGCCGCTTAGATTCCTAGGGCCTTTCTCACGAGATACACCGAGTACGGAGGGGCTGTCGCGAAAACGATCAACAGGAAGTAGGCGATCGTGAGTGATCCTCCCGCCAGAAACGGCAACCAACTTCTGGGTACACGCGCGAGCCGCCAGAAGCCGGCGACGCACGCGACCAACAAGCAAAGATGTGCCAAAGTCGCCAACAGTTCTAACGCCAGATCGGCCCTGAACAGCCGCCCTGTTAGCAGCAACCAAAGCGGCTGCGCAGCGCCCCGGATAGAAATGTAAAGCCAAAACGCGCCGATAAAGCAACCGGCACCAAATCCCCAGGCGCTATTTCGACGCGTTAGGGCTATGACGGCAACGTAGATGATGGCCTGCAAGACATGCAGCAGCCGGATGCTAGGCTGGAAAGCCGCCGCGATAAACAACGCGAACATGAAGAAACCGGCGCAGGCCGTAATAACGATCCGCAGCCAGCGCGGTTGAACAGGCGAGGTGCTTTCCATCCTCAAGACCCCTGTCTGATGGGATCGCTGAGCGCTACGGAGAACTGCGTTCAGAAATTTATACTCGGCTCGCGCGTTTCGGTTTCAAAGGTGCGCATGGGCAAAGCGGGCATGGGCAAAGCGGGATCGGCGGTGTGGGGTATATTCAGGTTTGTCCGTCGCAACAGCGCACGGTCCGCCGAGCACTGACGGCGGCCGGTTCAAGCAAAGGCAGACCGATGGCGACATCACTCTATGACCTCAGCGTGCCGACCTTCTTGCAAACCGTGAAGGCCGTCGGCGGCGTCCTCGACCGCGCGGCCAGGCACTGCGCCGAGACAGGTGCAGACCCGGACGACTTCGTGCATGCCCGGCTCTTCGAGGATATGGCGCCGTTCCATTTCCAGATCGAAGCAGCGTGGCATCATGCCGTGTGGGGGCTCGAGGCCGTGAAGACCGGCGTGTTCGCCCCGCCCGCGCTGGTCGGACCGGTTCCTTTCGGCGACCTGCAGGCCATGGTCGGCAAGGCGGAAACGGCGCTGGAGGCGTTCACCCCCGAGGAGGTCAACAGCTGGGCGGGTAAGGACCTTGACCTTCAGATCGGTCCGCGGAGGGTGGCCTTCACGTCGGAGACCCTCATTCTTTCGTTTTCACTGCCCAACTTCTATTTCCACGCCGTGACCGCATACGACATCCTGCGCATGCGGGGCGTGCCGCTCGGGAAGCGCGACTACGAGGGTCGACTGCGCACTCGGGCTTCCTAGACGCACCGGCTCGTCGCGGGTGCGCACATATCCGTCTGATTCACTAGCCCACAACGCTCCTCAGGCGAATGTGCTCAGGAGATTCGCGAGGCCTTTCTTCGACCCTTCAACCTGATTCCGGTCAGCCCGAGGAGGCCTGCGACGAGCAGCGCCCAGGTCCCCGGCTCCGGGACCGCGGAGGAGCTGCGGGCGGTCACGACGTCGATGTCTCGATAGGAGATTCAGTCACTTACACTCGAAGCGTCGTTGCTTGGTCCTGAGGCCGTCAAATTCATCGACGGTCCGCAGCCGCACGTGGGCCGCGCCATTTACACGGTGCGGTGCAGCAGATCGGATCAATCACGGTGTTTGAAGCGGACGTGCGATCGCCTCGGCTAATATTCGAACTGTCAAAATTCAAACCCGGC
>JASHTF010000126.1 GCA_030040715.1 Gammaproteobacteria bacterium
CCTCGCCACGACTGGAGACCGGCGTGCGCGCGTTTTTCAGCGACATGTTTCAATTCGATGATTTCTCCAGTCTGACGAAGGACGGCGCGATCTATCCCAAGTTCGACGTTCAGGTAGCCGCGGACGCACAGGAAGAGACATTGCGCACGATCGTAGACCTGCTGCTGGTCCGGCGCGGTGATTATCGGGATGTGTTCACGACCAAGAAGACATTTTTGACCTCGGAGCTCGCCGCGATTTACCGCGTTGCGTTTGCCAACGACATGCCGAACGGCTCTCCGGACGCGTGGGGACCCTACGTCTATTCGGACACAGATCCGCGCGCAGGCATTCTCACACAGGCGTCTTTCACGGCACTCCATTCTCCGCCCGGACGCGCCTCGGCGACCATCCGGGGCAAGGCGCTGCGTGAGATCATGCTGTGCGAGAAGGTTCCTTCACCGCCGGCCAACGTCAACTTCAAGATCGTGCTGGACACGGGCAACCCGCTCTACAGGACGGCGCGCGAACGCCTGACTGCGCACCGCAATAACCCGGTGTGCGCCGGCTGTCACAAGTTCGTGGATCCCATCGGGCTATCGTTGGAGAATTTCGACGGTAGCGGCGCTTATCGAACGCGCGAGAACAACGTCCTGATCGACACCAGCGGCGAGCTTGGCGCCACCAAGTTCGAGGGTCCGACGGGCCTCGGTCGCGCGCTACACGACGATCCGGCGACGGTCTCGTGTCTGGTAAATCGGCTCGAGTCCTATGCCCTCGGCCGTCAGCTCAGCAAGAATGATCAACCGGCGGTGCAACAGCTCGAACAGAGCTTTGCGGCCAGCGGCTACCGCCTGCCGGATCTCATGCGGCAAATCGTGACGAGTGACAGCTTCTACCGCGTGGCGCCGGCGCGGCCCGCGGGTCCTGTGCAAGCGTCCCAGGCACGGCGGTTCAATCAAACCGCCGCGGCACGATCCAGCGGCGAGGTTCTGCCATGAACACGAAGACGAATCTCACTCGACGTAACGTGGTGCGCGGCGTCGTCAATGGAGCCGTAGTGTCGGTCGGCTTGCCATTCCTGGACTGCTTCCTGGACTCGAATGGCACTGCACTTGCCTCCAGCGGTGCTCCACTGCCGGTGTGTTTCGGCACCTGGTGGCAAGGCCTCGGCCTTACGCCCGGGCGCTGGGTCCCGAGCGTGGTCGGCGCCGGCTATCAGAACAATGTCGAGCTCAAGGTGCTCGATCCATTCCGCGGTCGCACCAATATCATCAGCGGAACGAAGTACTTCCTTGACGGCAAGCCTCTCGAGACCCATGTCACGGGTTGGCAGATTGCTTCCATCGGGACCATCCCGAGCGGTGTCAGCTCGGGTCCCAGCTTCGACAGCAACATCGCCGATGTCATCGGCACCCAGACGCGCTTTCGCTCCATTGAAGTTTCGGTAGGCGGGACCACTGAAAGCTTCAGCAAACGGGCGGGGAGCGGGAGCAATCCGTCCGAGCCGTCGCCGATGGCGCTGTACGGGCGTATCTTTGGTCCGGAATTCAAAGACCCCAATGCCGCTGATTTCAAGCCTGATGTGCTGGCACTGGCACGTCGCAGCGTCCTGTCCTACGTCAGGGACGAGCGCCGCAGCATGATGACGCGGTTGAGCGCGACCGACCGCGCCCGGCTCGACCAATACTTCACCTCGGTACGGCAGATCGAGCAGCAGTTGGATCTGCAGGTACAAAAGCCCGCGCCGATGCCTGCGTGCACGATTGCGCAGCGCCCGCCGGATGGGCTGAGGCCGGGGTCGACCGTCGAGGAAGCGGCCGCGACCAGCAAACTGATGGGCGGCCTGCTGGCGCATGCGTTGGCCTGCGGACAGACGCAGGTATTCAACGTCGTGATCGGCACCATGGGAATGAGAAAGCCCGGCACGAGCGAGACCTGGCACGAGTTGACCCACGAGGAGCCGGTGGATGCCAAGCTCGGCTATCAGCCCCAGGTGACGCAATTCATGGCCCTCACGCTGCAGATGTTCGCCGACTTCCTGCATCAGCTCGAGGGTGCGCGGGAAGGAGACGGCAGTGTGCTCGACCGCGTCGTGGTGCTATGGCAAACCGATCATGGCTATGCCGCGACCCATACGATGGACAACCTGCCGATCCTGACCGTGGGCAGCGCGCGCGGCCGACTCAAGGGCGGGATTCATGTGTCGGCACCGGGCGACCCGGCCACCCGCGTTGGACTGACCCTGCAGCAGATGATGGGTGTGCCCATTGGCAGCTGGGGCGCTCTCTCCAACGAAACCTCGAAGACGATCGGCGAGATCCTGGTCTAGACACCCATTGCGAGGCACCGGCAGCGATGAGGATCACGCCAACGGCTTCCTGGCTCGCGAGTGCAGCCACGCTGACCACGATCGCCGTCACGACCACCGTGACGGCTTCGGATCTGGCTCCGATAGCGACGCCTGAGGGGATCACGCTCGAGCCATTGGGTCAGGCTCAGGGATACGACTTGGGCAAGGAAACGGCCTCGATCCTGCTGCGTGACCACATCGTGTTCGCGGACACCCGCGGTATGACGCTGTACACCTATCAGAAGGACCCGCCGAATGCATCCGTGTGCGTCGCTGAATGCGCCGCATCCTGGCAGCCGCTGATCGCGCCACGGCACGCAGACACCTATGGCGACTGGTCGGTCATCAGGCGCCCGGATGGTGCCAGGCAATGGGCCTATCGGCACAAGCCACTCTATACGTACGTCAGAGATCTGGACCCGGGCTCCGTCGGCGGCAATGACCCGGCCCGTTTTGGGGCCCGCCGCAAGAACAGCGCCGGCCAATACGTAGGCGGTGGCACTCGCGGGTCGCTGTTAGAGGGTGCGGCGGCCAACGCGCCTCTGCCCGCGGACTGGGAGCCGGCCTTGCTCTATCCGGTTACGGGACAGGCGCTACCTGCGGGAATGAGCGTGCGTGAGGTGCCCGATGCCGAGGGCCTGGTGCTGACTGATTATCGGGGCAGGACCCTGTACGCCTTCAAAGGTGACCCCGCAAAGGACACCGCGGCCTGCGCATCGCTCCCCTGTCCCTGGCAGCCGGTGGCGGCGCCGGAGGCCGCGGGTCCCATCGGCGCCTTTGCGGTCGTAGAGAGAACGAAGCAAGGTATCGACCAGTGGACCTACAAGGGAGAGGGTCTCTATTCCTACGCGGGTGACCTGGCCGGCGGTGACGCCTATGGTGTCGGCGTCAACCCGAAGTGGCACCTCGCCGCGGTGGCGCGCTACTACATGCCGCCGGGCGTGACACTGGTTAACACTCCCGGGCAAGGCAAGATTCTCGCCACCGCAGACGGCAGGACGCTCTACCGTCGCGACGCCTACATCCTGCAGTCGGGCGGTGGCCATAGCTTCAGACGCGGCAACCCGGCGCGCCCTGCGGTCGGACGCGATATCGGCGTGAACGCCCGCTGCGAAGGACAATGCGCCCGGATGTGGCACCCGTTTCTGGCACCGGCAAGCGCACACCCGCGAGGATTCTGGAATCTGGATCGGCGCAGCGACGGCTCGCGCCAATGGACCTATGAGGGCTTCGCCTTATGGACCTATGACGGCGACAAGAAGCCGGGCGACATGAACGGCAACGACAGCCTCCAGTATCAGTTCGATGACGAAGCCGGCACTCCCAAAACCGGGCTGCGTCAGGCGCTCGACATCGGTACACCCCAGGACGGACCGCCGGGACTTTATTGGGCCATTGCGGTGCCTTAGCAGCGCTGTACCCGGCCTCAGAAGTGCTGGCTGAACTGCAGGCCGATCAGACGCGGCGGGGCGAGGACGTTGTAGGTTGCGACGCCTACCGCCGCCGACTCGATCTCCGAAGTGATGTCCTGGGCTGTAATACGATTGAACGCGTTCTTGATGAGCAGCTCCGCCTCCCAGTTGCTCTTGTCGACGCCGAGCGAGAAATTGGTGATGCCGTAGGCGGGCATCTGACCGTAGGCCTGGCGCAAGTTGATCAAGAAGGGGGCGTAGGCGGTGGTTTCCAGAAACGGCCATACGGCACTTTGATAGAGCTGATCCCCCTCGACGAATGCGGTGGCATTCCCGAGCGGAAAACTGTAGCGCGCGCTCAGATCGGTCTTCCAGAGCGGTGTGTCGGGCATCTTCTGTCCCGCCGGCGCAAAAGGTGGATAGGGTGTCAGTATCCCTGCTGCGGGATCGGCGGGGCACACACTGCTGGTGACCGCCTGGCCGTTTGCAAGCTGGCCGCAGTAGTTTTGCGTGATGTAGGCATCGTTGTACGTCACGGCTGCCGAGAGATTCAGTCCGCGTGTCACCACCCACTGCAATTGCGCCTCCACCCCTTTGACTTCAGCGTTGCCGGCATTAGCAATTAGGCCGATACCGAACTGACCCGTATAACTGAACTGGAAGTTCTTCCACTGCTCGTAATAGACCGCACCATTGAAGATCAGGTGACGGTCGAGCCAGGCGGTCTTCCAGCCTAGCTCGTAGTTCGACAAATAGTCTGGGGTAAAGGGGGGCACAGTCGCATTGCGATTCGGTCCGCCCGGCCGGAAGCCGCGCGAGAACGTGGCATAGACCAGACGGTCGGGATCGAACTTATAAGAGAGGCTGAATTTCGGCGTCGAGCCCCAGCCTTCGCTCGACGCATTCAGATCCTGGCAGGGCGCCTCGTTGTCGTACCTGAACGTACCGGTGCAGGTCTGTTGACCGGTGATGGCACCCGGATTGCTCACGGGCAAACCGTTCGGGCCTAACGGAAGAGAGGTCAGATCACCTAGAGTCTCGCCATTATCCTCGGCCCAGTAGACGTTCGGATTGCCAAAACCGTAAAAGCCCTCGAGGGTGTTGTCATAGCGAAAGCGACGGAACCCCACGGTAGCGGTCAGATGTGAAGTGATGTCCCAGTTGCCCTCGGCGAAGGCCGCCCAGTTGCGATCAACGCGCTGGATGAAATCGAGATACTCCGCATCGGTCCATACAAACGGAGTGCCATATCCGACCGCGAACTCCGGGTCCAGCCCCGGGATAGGTTCGTACAAGGTAAAGTCGCTCGTCTGGCGCTCTTGGAATAGTCCGGCAACGACGCGCACCGGAAAGTCCGTCGGCGAGGCAATGCGCAGCTCATTGCTATAGGTCTGATAGCCCTCCTGCTCGTATCTCCACATGGTCGGGTTCTTGGGCCACAGGGGCTCGCTGAATTCATAGGCAAGCGTATAGTCCACATACTCGGTGAAGACGTAAGTATGGCGCGTCACGTAGGCGGCGGCATAGGTGAGGTCGAAGTTGCCGATCTTGCCGAGCACCGTGAGCGTGCCGTCCACGAACGAATCGCCGCCGGGCTCCGGAGCGAATTGAGCGACCGATAACTGACTCGGTATCGGAGTCCCTTCGGCGGTATCCTTCCAGTTTTCCTGGCCGAATATCCCATCGTAGCGCGTCTTCTGGGTGATTACCGTTGGGTTGATCGACCAGTTGTCGGTAATGCCAAACTTGAATTCGGCCCGGCCACCTTCCGTGGTCACCGGGTTATAGTGATTCTGGACGAACGGCGCGTTATTGATGGTGAAACCGTTTGCGTAGGTAATCTTCTGGTAAACGTTGTTGATGAATCCCGAGTCACGCTCGTACCAGCCCACGAGCCGCACCGCGATGTTCGAGCTGATCGGAATATTGATGAATCCCTCGGCGATGCCACCGAGAGTGCCGTTATAAATCGTGTTGAGCTGCCCCGTGTAGCCGGCGGAGAATGCGGTCGTGTCGGGCTTGTTGGTGATGATGCGAATGGTGCCGGCTTCGGAGGAAGCGCCATACAGCGTGCCTTGCGGGCCCGGCAGCACTTCCAGCCGATTGATGTCGTACATGTGCAGGTCGAGCGCCCCGTTGGGCGTGGTAATGGGCTGATCATCGAGGTAGATGGCGACCGTCGGGTTGCTGCCATCGCCAACGAACGAGCCGCTGGCCGAGATACCGCGCATGAAGATCTGCTGGTAGCCGGGAGTATCGTTGGTAAACGATACCTGCGGCATCGCCATCGCGTAGTCTTCGAAGCTCTGGATGTTCTGATTTTCCAGCGTAGCCTGACTGATCGCCGAGATGGTCAGCGGGATACTCTGAATGTTCTCGGCGCGCTTGGTCGCGGTCACGATGACTTCCTGCAGAGCACCCTGGTCGGCAGCGGTCGTGCTGGCGGCGGCCGGTGCGGGTGCAGGAGTGGCACTGGTGGCGTTGGCTTGCTGCGTCTGCGTGCTGGCCGCCGCAACGTTCATGCTGCTGGTGTCGACCTGCTGCGCGCGTGCCGCCGAGATGGCCGCCATCACGGCGGCGCCGATCGATGCGTGTCGTACCAGCTTCGCCAATGCCCGCTCCTGCGGCCGGGTGGGATTCTGGCGCGCGCGACGTGCGAGTTTCCTTGACCGACTACGTTGCATTCGTGTCTCCCGTTGTTCGATTGCCCACGACTCGGCTGCGCCACGGATCGAATGTCGGCGGTAGCGTCCTGGGCGCACCGCAGCGCCGGACCGAGCCCCGCTGCTCATGCGTAGTGGCAGGACCAGGGGCCAGGATGTCGAACCCGTGTGTTAGGGGCAGCATCGAGCGCTGCAAAGATTCTTGCCGTCCTTGAGCACCGTTGGAGACAGCGGCCTGCGCCTGCTCCTGCCGACTCACCGCGCGCGCGCCGTTTGGCGGCGCCATTGCGCGAGTGCGACCCGAGACCTCAACCGTCACATTCTCCCGAGAAATGCCCTGCTTTCAGCCCGTCGACACATCCCACTGCGCTCCCACGCCGCCACCGGCGAGATAACATGTCCATACTCGCCCGTCAATCCTTCCGGCGAGTGGCCGTGTAAGCTCGAGTGTCCTGCCGCCGTTCGGCTAAGGCGACACGCCCTGGTACACGAATTTCTGTACCCGCCCGATGACGTCGGACTCGGCGGAATAGATGTTGCCCACGGAGTCGGCGGCGATGATGTGCAGGCCAATGAATTGACCTGCGTACGGTCCCTCATGGCCAAATGCTGCGGCGGGAATCTCCGTCATGCTTTGCCGATCGAGAACCCGGATCACCTCGTTCGGATCGTCGGCTTCGTACAGGAATTGCTGTGCCCCATCGCCCGAAAACGCCGAGCTGAACGTCGTTCCATAGTCGGGATTGTTGGTCGTCATCGCGACGAAGCCCTCCTTGATGAACTTGCCGTCGCGGGTGAAAACCTGAACGCGGTTGTTCTGCCGATCGCTGACGTAGACCAGACCGTCCTTGGAAATCACGATGCCGTGCACCAGGTTGAACTGCCGCGGTGCTCTGCTCTCGGACGGCGGCCCCCGGGGCGCCGCGTCATCCGGTCTGTGGCCGTACGCACCCCACAGGCGCTTGAATTTGCCCGTATCGGCGTCGAAAACGATGACGCGCCGGTTCTCATATCCATCAGCGATGAACACTTCGTGGGTGGCTGGCCAGACGGCGACTTGCGCCGGCTGCCTGAGATTGTCCGCGTCCAGGCTGCCTTTACTCTGGCCCGCGTGCCCGATTTGCAGCAGAAACTTTCCATCGCCGGTGAACTTGAGGCATTGATCATCGTCGCGGCCATTGCCGCAGATCCACACATCGCCCCGGTAATCGACGGTGATGCCGTGCTCACTTTCAGGCCATTGGTAAGCACTCGACGGGTCGGGACCGCCCCAGCCTTGAATATACGTCCCCGACGCGTCGAACTCGGTCACCGCGGGAGCCGGGACGCAGCAACTGTTGCGCGGCGGCTGTCCGAGCATATCGGTCCTGCGTAGGGTCCGAGGACGCGAAAGAACCCAGACGTGATCGTGTGAATCGACGGTAATGCCGCCGATATTGCCGAACAGGTAGTTATGCGGGAGTTGCTTGGGCCAGCTCGGATCCACTTTGAATCTCGGAAAGCTCGCCGTCGTCTGACCTGCCAGCGCCGGCGCGCTCCAACAAGGCAGCGCTGCCAGCGCGAGCAGCATTCCTCGCAGCCCGCGGGCCGCGGTCAGCGTGCATTTCATGGTTTTCGCTCTCGAGAGATAGAATTCGGTGTTGCGGCTCCGGCGCCCACTACGACACTCCGGACTGCGGCGGCTACGTGCGAGTCGATTCAACGTAATGGACTCTCGTGGCATCCGCAAGTGGCACGATTCGACACGGAAACTTCATTCAGCATGTCATCAGGCGAGGCGCCGAGCTCGGCAGAACCCACGACCTCGGTCGAGACCGCGCTGGCGCAGGCATTCCAGATCCTCAACGATCAACCCGCCGCGGCGCTCAAGCAGGCGCTCGAGATTTTGAAGGCGGTGCCCAATCATCCGGTCGCAACCCTCGTCGTCGGCAGTGCGCAGCGCCTGCTCGGCCAGACCGCGATCGCCGTGACCACCCTTGAGGGCCTGACGCGCTCGCAGCCGCGCGCCGCGGCGGTCCATTTCGAGTACGGTCTGGCGCTGGCGGCGGCCCGCCGTAACCGCGACGCCATCGATTCCATGCGACACGCGGGCGAGTTGAACCCGACATTGCTGGGCGTGTGGTGTGCGCTCGCCGATCAGCTGCGCGCGCAAGGGGATGCAGAAGCTGCGGACTCGGCCTACATGCTGCACGTCAAGGCGGGGACGCGTGACCCGCGATTGCTGAACCCTGCTGCCGCCCTGCGGCGCAACGATATCCCCAAGGCTGAAGCGCTACTGCGTGCCCATCTACATGACCATCCGACCGACGTGGCCGCGCTGCGCATGCTGGCGGAGGCGCTCGCGCGCACGGGTCGCTACCCAGAGGCGGAGACGCTGTTCCAGCGTTGTCTCGAGCTGGCGCCGAGCTTTGCGGAGGCGCGCGCGCACTTTGCGACCATGCTCGAGCGATGCAACCGACCGCTGGACGCCCTGCAGCAGATCGATCGGCTGCTCGCTGCCGAGCCGGCCAATTTTCGCTACCGCAACCTCAAGGGCGCAGCCTTGATCGGCATCGGTGAGTATCAGCAGGCGTGTGAAGTGTTTGCGCGGCTGCTGGCCGACCATCCACGTCGAGCCAGGATATGGCTCAGCTACGGCAACGTGCTGAGGATCCTCGGGCGTCCGCAGGAAGCCATCGCGGCCTACCGCAGAAGCCTCGAGCTCGTGCCCGGCCTCGGTCTTGCCTGGTCGAGCCTATCGAATCTGAAGACCTTCAGCTTCGCGCCTGCGGAGGTCGCCACGATGGAAGCCGAGCTCGCGCGCGCCGACGCTACGGACGAAAGTCGCCGGCACCTGCACTTCGCACTCGGTAAAGCCCGCGAAGATGCGGCCGACTACCCACGCTCCTTCCAGCACTACGCCGAGGCCAACCGGCTGCTTCGAGCGCAGCTGCCCTACAGCGCCGACGACACGACTCGTTTCGTCGCGCGCTCACGGCAGCTGTATACGAGCGAATTTCTGCGCGCGCGTGCTGCTGTAGGCTGTCCAGCCTCCGATCCGATATTCATCGTCGGCCTGCCCCGCTCCGGCTCCACCCTGGTCGATCAAATCCTGGCGAGTCACTCGCTGGTCGAAGGCACGATGGAGCTGAACGACATCACAGCGCTGACACGCCGATTACGCTCGCTCCATCGCTCAGCGACGGAGCGAGAGCGGCTCGAGTACACGCAAATGATCGCGACGCTCGCACCCGAGCGGTTCCGTGAGCTCGGCGAGGCCTACATCGCCAGAACCCGCGTGCAGCGCAAAACCGCCGCGCCGTTCTTCATCGACAAGCAGCCGGACAACTTCCTGCAACTCGGCCTGATCGTATCGGCGCTGCCGAACGCCAAGATCATCGACGTGCGCCGTCATCCGCTCGGCTGCGGTTTTTCGGTGTTCAAGCAGCATTTCGCCCGCGGTCAAAACTTCAGCTACCGCCTCGAGGACATTGGACGCTACTATCGCGACTACGTCGAGCTGATGGCGCACTTCGATCAGGTAATGCCGGGCCGCGTGTACCGTGTGCACTACGAGTCACTGGTTGAGAACACGCAGAGCGAGGTGCGCGGCCTGCTCGAGTATTGCCGACTGCCGTTCGAGGAAGCCTGTCTGCGCTTCTACGAGAATCCGCGCGCGGTGCGTACGGCCAGCTCAGAGCAGGTGCGGCAACCCATTTTCCGCGAGAGCCTCGAGCAGTGGCGTCACTACGAGCCCTGGCTCGAGCCGCTGAAGGCGGCACTGGGGCCCGTACTCGCGGCATACCCTCAAGTGCCGCCGCTACGGGACTGACGGCTAGTCGAACTGACTCCCACCGCGCTCACCCGTGATCGCGGTGGAGTCGTTCAGAAAAACCGGTAGGCCGTGTCCGAGCTATTTGGTCTGAGCGATCTGCGGGACCCCTTGGGATGGGTATTCGCTCACCTCAGCCGCGGCGGGCCGCGGAAAGGGCGGCCCGGCGTAGGGTACATAATGCTCAGCGGGTAGCTTCGCGACCAGCGCCTTGGATGAGGGCACGATGTAGGCCTGCACAAAAGTCATGTGCAGCGCCGAAGAGATGGCGGTGTTGGCGCCGGTCTTGGCATCGGGATAGCCGTCGGCCATCCGCCGCAGCGCCTTGT
>JASHTF010000127.1 GCA_030040715.1 Gammaproteobacteria bacterium
GGCCTATTATTACCTGCGCGTGGTCTGGTACATGTACTTCGAGTCGGCGGGCGAGCTGCCGCGGCCCGAGCCGCGCGCGCGCATGCGACTGATCCTCGCGCTCAACACCGCGGGCGTAGTGCTGCTCGGATTGCTGCCGAACGCGCTGCTGGCGATCTGCACCCACGTCATACCGTAGCCGCCGCGGTGCGCATAGCCCGGGCGCGTCGGTTGCCTGCGGGAGTGTGGTCGGTCAGTGCAGCAGACTGACGGCGGCGCGCCGGCATGAGCGGCCACTCGCGGTGCGGGTTCCATCCGATCGAGTGTGCAATTATTCGACACCGCCGCTGGGCTCGGCTGGGAGATCTGCTGCATCGCGGTCCGGGCGCCGTTTCCGTGGGTGGTCGGTCGATCTCGCGTGCTCTCGTTCGTCGTCGGAGATAGAGTGCCGGGTGTTACGGTCACGCAGCGAAATAGGTCCATGATCACGCTTTATGAATTCGCGCCCACGCGCTCGATCCGTGCGCGCTGGGTACTGCAGGAGCTCGGGGTGGAGTTTCAGAGCGTCACCATCGACCTGCGGAAGGGCGAGCATCGGTCACCACAATTTCTCGCCATCAATCCGGCTGGCAAGGTGCCGGCGCTCGTCGATGGAGACCTCGTGCTCACCGAGTCGGTGGCGATTGCGCTCTATCTGGCCGAGAGGTTTCCGGATCGGCGCCTGCTGCCGCAGGACATCGGGGAACGCGCTCAGGTGTACCGCTGGCTGCTGTTCACGGCCACGGAGCTCGAGCAGCCGCTGTGGCGGATCGCCCAGCACACGTTCCTGTACCCGAAGGAGAAACGCCTGCCGGCCGAGGTGGAACTGGCGCGCGAGGACTTCAGGCGCGTGGCGCCGGTAGTCGAGAGCCATCTGGACGGTCGCACCTTCGTCGCGGGCGCAGCGCTCACGATCGCTGATCTCGTGCTCGCCTATACCCTCGACTGGGCCAACGAGCAGAATCTCCTGGACGGCTTGCCCCGGGCGCGGGCCTACTTCGAGCGCATGTACACCCGACCGCGGGCCGCGCCACGGATCGCCGCGGCGTTCGCGAGCGTGAATGCTCATGCAAACCAGCAGGGCCGCAACTGACCCATGCCCGAGAATGCCGACGTCGAACTGCGCACCGCGCGTCTGATACTGCGCCCGCCGCGCCTCGAGGATCTCACTCCCTGGATGGCAATGATGGCGGACGAGCAGGTGGCGCGTCACATCGGAGGAGTGAAGCCCCCGTCGCTCGTCTGGCGTGGACTGATGTGCATGGCCGGTGCCTGGAAGCTCGTCGGCTATGCGATGTTCTCGGTGATCGAGCGCTCGACCGGCCGTTGGGTCGGCCGGCTCGGCCCGTGGAGTCCGCTCGGGTGGCCCGGCACCGAGATCGGCTGGGCGATCACGCGCGAGCGCTGGGGCCGGGGTTACGCGACCGAGGGTGCGATCGCGGCAGCCGACTGGGCGTTCGAGCGCCTAGGTTGGACGGAGATGATCCACGTCATCGCCCCGGAGAACACCGCCTCCCAGGCCGTCGCGCGCAAGTTGGGATCAAATAATCGCGGTCGCGGAAAGCTCTCTGCGCCGCTGGAGAACCTGGCGGTAGATATTTGGGGTCAATCGCGCGAGGAGTGGCGTCGACACCCACGGTCGGCCTGACGGCGCCGCTGCGCGCCCGGCAGCGACCCCGTCCCCCATCAGAGCGTCCTGAAGGCTGCGCTCTCGGCACCCAGCTCGCGCAGATACTCGCGCAGCTCGCGAACACGCTCCTGGCCCGCGGCCTTGCCGGCACTGGAGACGATCCCCGGCGGCACTTCGACCAGGTACTGCTGCAGCATTTTCAGTGCCTGAGGGCCGTCCGGATCGCCGCCGTTGGGATCCACCAGCGCAAACACGCGCGCGACGCCAATGGCTCCGAGCCAATCGAGCGCGTCGGCATCATGCAGATAGATCGCCTCCGGTCCAATCGGCTTGCGGTAGTACATGTGCGTGCGGATGGCCGCGCGCACCCGGTCGATCTTCGCCATCGGGAAACCGGTACCGCTGAGAAGCTCGGGCACGACGTCGGCCCCTATGTCGGAATGATCAGCGCCATGATCAACGCCGCCTTTGGCGTAAGGCGCGAATGCCCCGACGTCGTGCAAATAGGCGGCGGCGTACAGCACGTCGTCGTCGAGGGCGACGTGATCCGCGGCGGCGAGCTGCTTGGCGAGCTGATAATCCCGCACGGAATGCGAGAAACCCCAGGCGGGGTGTTTGAGGTGCGTCTCGGCAAACTGGCGTACCGCGGTCCGCCAGCTCGTCCCAGGCACAACCGCTATCTGGTCGGAGCCAATCGCGGGCGCGATGGCAACCATCAGCAGCCCGCCTGCGATCAGCGCTGCCAGGCTCTGATGTCGCCTATCGGACACGATCATAGCGAATCCTCCCTTCAACCCCGCATCGCGCAGTGGGCTTGTTAGCTTGATGTTCGATGCCACGCCCGGTGCCGCCGCTAAATTATATGGCAATAGCAGGCTGGCATTGCTGAGCTGCGGCGGCTAATCTTTGCGGCGGCTGGATGACCGGGGGGGCCCATGCGGCATTTCATCACTCATCTCGTCGCTGGTGCGCTGATCGCTGCCGCCGCGACTGCGTCTGCAGCTCCGGACTATAGAACCATCAGGATGGAGATCGATGTCAATAAGCCGGCGACCGAGGTGTGGGCCAAGGTCGGCCACTATTGCGATATCAGCAGGTGGTTCGACCTGGACTGCAAGCTGGTCTCCGGTGACGGCGGTATCGGCACGGTGCGGTCACTCGCGAATGGACGCATCCTCGAGATACTCGTCGGCAAGACGGATCTGTCGTACGGGTACACGCAGCCCACGAAGGAGGGCGCCTTCTACAATCTCTATCACGGATACCTGGAAGCCAAGCCCGTGACCCGCAGGACATCGAAGATCATCTACACGTTGTTCCTCGATGTTTCCGATAAGCCCGACGAGGCAGCCAAGCAAGCCGACCTCGCGCAACGGCGTACCCGCTTCGAGGCCGGTCTCAAGAAGATGAAGCAGATTGCCGAGCAGTAACCCGCCGGTTGCGATCCGCCGGGTCGCCGGCCGCGAAAGCGCGCGCTAGTGCTTCAGCTCGAGGTAAATCGCTCGGTAGCCGTGAGCGATGCGGAGCTTGTTCACGAACCCACCCTGGGGATGCCAGGCGACCGTTCCACGGACCAGGGTACCACCGGTCGCCCAGTGACCGTCGGGTGCGACCGAGTCGCAATCCTTGATGGGATCGCACACCGCGATCGCACTGGAATGGTTGAGCGAGCGAATGACCGCATATTGGCGCTGGGCGGGACCGGGAAGCTCGAGCTTCGCATCGTCAATGTAGACGATCAAGGTATCGAGTCGTCGTTTAAAGCCGCCGGGGCGTATGAACCCCTCCGGGAATGAGATCAGTGTCGCACGTACCTGCTCGTTATCGATTAAGACCCGAGTAGGTGCTCCGCCGCCAGCGGCAGGCTCGGGGGGCAACCTGACTGCCGCAGGATCCGGCGCGCTCATCGTTCCATGCTTGAGCTCGATATAGAGGGCACGAAAGGCCTCGGTGGTGCGTAGTGGGGCCGCGTCTGCCCGGTCTGGCAGCCAATACGCGCTGCCACGCGCTCGCACCGTAGCTGCCGCGAAATGCTCGCCCTGCTGTGCGGCCGCGCTGCAGCCGCCGTCATCGAGAAACACCAGAATCTGATCGGTGCGGCGGTGGAAGTGTCCGGGCCGGACGTAGCCGCGCGGGAACTCAACCAGGTTGACCCGGACCTTATCATTGTCGATCAGCACCCGTACCGGGATGCTCATGCTCGACAACTCATCGGCGCCGGGCGCCGACTCGGCTGCATACGTCGCCGGCCGGGCGGTGAGTGCCAGCATTGCCGCCGTGACGAGCGTCAGTCTGTGAAACCGTTTTCCGGACATGGTCACCCCCAGGAGCACAATGGCGCGACCGTCTGCGACCCGTTGCGCGCTGCTACAGCTCAGCGGCGATCGCCACGCGGGATCGACCGACGGCCAGGTAGATCGCCACCAGGGTTATCAGGGAACTGGCCGCCAGATAGGTGGCTACAGACCAGGTACTACCGCCGCTTGCATGAATGAGGAACGTGGCGATGATCGGGGCAGGCGCGCCACCGAGCATGCCGGCCAGCTGGTACCCCAGGGAAATACCCGAACAGCGGACCCGCGCCTCGAACAGTTCGGACAGCAAGGCGCCCATGATCCCGTACAGTGTCCCCAATGTGACGGCCGAGACACTCATGGCGAGCCAGATCAGCGCAGGCTTGCGCGTGCTGAGGAGCCAAAAGAAGGGGTAGGAAAACACTACCTGGCACCAGGCGCTGCAGATCGCCACACGATACTTGCCCACGCGGTCGGCGATGCGCGCGAAGATCAGGATGCTCGGCGCCTCTGCTGCACTGAATAGCATGTTGCCGACGAAACCCACGTTTCTCGGCAGCCCGAGCTGCGCGGTGAGATACGCGAGGCTAAAGGTTGTGACCACGTAGAATCCGCTGATCGTGACGAATACCATACCGATCGCGAGGATCACGGTGTTGCGGTGATCGCGCAGCACTTCCAATAGCGGAGCCCGGGATTGCATCCCGAGGTCCTTGACGCGCGCGAACACGGGCGACTCTGCCACCCGCAGCCGGATGAAGACGCCGAGCACTATCAGCACGATGCTCAGCAGGAACGCTACTCTCCAGCCCCAGGCGAAGAACTGTGTCTCCGGCAGCGCGGAAAACGCGGCGAAGACCGCGGTCGACAGTACCAGCCCGGCCGGTACGCCCAACTGCGGCCAGCTGGCGTAGAAGGCGCGGTCCTCTGCGGGGGAGTGCTCGACCGCCATGAGAATCGCGCCGCCCCATTCACCTCCGACCGCGAAGCCTTGCACGCATCGCAGGGCGACGAGCAACACGGGCGCCAGAACGCCAATCTGCGCAAACGTCGGCAGCAGTCCGATCAGAAAGGTCGCGCCTCCCATGAGCAGCAGCGTCGTGACGAGCGGTGTCTTGCGGCCGATGCGATCGCCGAAGTGACCGAAGAAAGCGCCGCCGACCGGACGCGCGAAGAACGCGACGCCGAACGTGGCGAAGGACGCGAGCGTCCCCGCGAGGGCACTGAAGTGCGGAAAGAACAGCCTCGGGAACACCAGTGCCGCGGCGGTAGCATAGACAAAGAAGTCGTACCACTCGACGGTGGTACCGATGAAGCTTGCGAAGGCAACCTGCCGGATGGCTCGGCGGCGCCTCGCTGGCGCGCCGTCGAACGCGGAGGGCCTCACTCGCGCAACCACGGCATGCCTGTGCCTCTGACCTGCGGGGAGCAGCGCCCGCCCGATCAGAAGGCGCTCACCTTCACGCGAATTACATCGCCCGGCTCGACGAAGTCGCTGGGATTGGCCGCAATAACGATCGTCCTGTCAGCGCTTTTGCGCCGGATCTCGAATCGCTGGAGGTTGGCAAATATCGTCCCCCCTTTCGCCTTTGCTACGGCCTGTGCCACCGTCAGGCTAAGATCCAGTCGATAACTGCCCGGCTTCCGCACTTCGCCCACGATGGAATACTCCAGGGCATGAGGGATCACCAGCTTGTCCCCCTCTTGGAGCAGATGAGTTTCCGCCAGACGGGCCGCATCGTGAAGGCTGATGCTGTAGTGGTTGACCTGACCGGCCTCATCGACGCGTTCGATATACATGGCGTCGGCGGCCATGTCGGTAACGCCACCAGCCTGCGTGAGTAGAGAACCGATTGAGCCGCCTGCGGCTACGGCGTAGCGGCCGGGAGCATGTACCTCGCCGCTCACGCTGACGTGCACCGTGTCGCCGGCAGGTCCGTCTCCGGCCCAGTCTCGGCCAGCACACAGCAGCGAGCACACCGACACGGCCAGCAGCGTCAGAATCGGCCTGGTCATCTGACCCCTCCACACGGTTGGTTCCGTGATGATGTTGTCGTGTTGCCGATCTACGGCGGCAATACGCTATATGGTACCCCGTACCCGCATCACAGCGTGAGCGAGTGCTGCGGCGCCACCGGATTATGACTTGGCGGCCTCAGCCGTTTGAGAGCACAGCTGGCGCGTGTTGCTCCAGATCACCTCAGCAACGCCGAAGATCGCCAGGATCGCCCCGTACGCGACCCAGCGCTTCTGCCCGACCATGAAGCCGACACGGAACGCCAGGTCGAGCCCCTGCAGTATCCATACACCCCCCATCGCGAGCATCAGCAGCCCGATGAGGCTGCTCACCACCCGCATGAGGCCGTTGAATGCCTTGCGCATGTCGCAGCACCTCAGTAGTCAGCCGCTACGCAGTCTACGGCACGGTAAGAAATCTCGACAGCGAAAGCAGCTGAACCCGCCAGGGCAGGCATCGCCGGCAGCGGTCAGCGTCTGTTCGGCCGCGTCTGGTTGCCGGCGGATGCGGCGGTTCTCACCGCTGGGCGAAGCACCAGTCTTTACAGCTGCATGCTCGATCGGTAATGTCGAGGCGAGCGGCGGTCGAACAAGAGCCGCCACGAGTCACCAGGAGTGCCACACATGTCGTCAATAGCTCGTAGCAAGTCAGGCACCGGTTTGATCCTGTGCGCGATGGCACTCGCTGGTCTGTCGACCGCACGTAGCAGTCATGCCGTCGAGCCGTCCAACGCTAAGGACTTGCTGGTAGGAGACTGGGCCCTCGAGCTCGACAAGTCCAAGTTCTGCAATCCCGCCGCGGCACCCAAGCAGGCTTTCCGCAAAATCACAGACGAGGGTTATGGAATGGTCTCGGTGCACTGGACGGGCATCGATGCGAGTGGGGCACCGATCGACCGCCGCTACGTATATTTCAACGATGGTCGGAAAGTGCCGGCGGGAGAATTCAATGACGTGCCGTTGAAGTCCAAGGAATCGATGACCTTTCATCTGCTCAATCCGCACCGACTCGTGTGGGAGCACTGGTCTCCAAACGACAAGCTGACCTCGAGTTATGTGCGCGAGGTTTCGGCAGACGGTCAGACCATGACGCAGACCGACAAGCTGATGAACCGGCCGGGGTGCGTCGACGTGCAGGTGTATCGGCGCCAATAGAGTCTGGCGTCGCTTACAGCGATGCTGATTACGCCGGGGGTGACCGCCGTAACCGCACTATCGGACCGCTATTTCTGCGCGGCGGGCTTCGAGTGCATATAGCCGATGCTCCAGGATCTGGCAGCGGACGATCAAGCCAGTTATGGAACCCAACAGACCCATCACTATCGGCGCCAAAGCGAAGACGCTCAGCGGGCGACCAGCGGCATGATCGTTGATGGCAAGCAACAGGAACAGTAGGGTCCAGGCCGGACTGACGGCCGTGAGGATCCTTTCGTTTCTCTTTTTCCACTTCAACGCATCTGCGGAGAGTTCGCCGGACAGCATGGATTCTCCATCCCTGTTCAATGTTCGAGTGCCAGAATAGCACGCGTCATTCCGGGGCGACGCGCCTGTCAACTCCGACGGACACTGCAGTACTCAGCGACGCGGAGCATGCCAGACAGCTCCGTCGAGCGGTGATCGCGAGCACCGTCGGTAATTCGGTCGAGTTGTATGATTTCTTTATCTACGGCACCGCCACCGGCCTGGTGTTCGCCCGGCTGTTCTTTCCGCGCTCCGATCCGCTGGTCGGAACGCTGGAAGTATTTTCGATCTGGGCCGTAGGGTTCGTCTCGCGCCCGATCGGTGCGGTGATCTTCGGTCACTGGGGCGACCGCGCCGGCCGCAAGTCGGCGCTGATTGCCACGCTGATGCTCATGGGTATCGGGACCTTCCTGGTCGGGGTAGTCCCTTCCTATGGCCGTATCGGGATCTGGGGCGCGGTCATCCTGACGGCGCTGCGCTTCGTCCAGGGTATCGGCGTCGGCGGGGTGTGGGGTGGCTCGGTACTACTGTCGATGGAGTGGGCGCGTACCAACAAACATCGCGGTTTCATCGCCTCCTGGCCGCAGTTGGGGACACCGCTCGGGCTGTTCCTGGCGAATATCGTGCTGCTGGTGGTCAGCCACGCGACCGGTAAGCAGTTCCTCAGCTGGGGCTGGCGCATCCCGTTCCTGCTGTCGATTGTGCTGGTCGGGATCGCCGTATGGATTCGACTGCGCATTCCGGAGACCCCGGTGTTTCGCCGGCTGATGGAACAGAGGCGCGTCGAGCGGGCGCCGTTGACCGAGGTATTCCGCCTGCAGTCCAGGGAGGTGTTGGTGAGCGCCCTGGCGCGCATGGCCGATCAGGCGCCGTTCTATATCTTCACCGCATTCGTGTTTTCTTACGGCGCCAGCCTTCACATTGGGCGCAACTTGCTATTGCTTTCAGTGCTGAGCGCAGCGTGCCTATCTTTCGTCACCATCCCACTGACCGGACATCTATCGGATCGCTTTGGCCGCAAACGCCTTTATCTTATCGGTGCAGTGACGACGGCGGTTTTCAGCTGGATCTATTTTGCGATGCTCAGTACCCAGGTTCCGCTCTGGATCTTCCTTGCCATCGTGGTGTCGTTGATCCCGCATGACATCCTCTATGGTCCACAGGCGGCGCTGATCGCTGAGAGCTTCACCAGCCGGCTGCGTTACTCGGGTGCCTCGATCGGCTACCAGCTCGCCTCGGTCGTCGCGGGCGGGCCCGCGCCGCTGATCGCCACGGCGCTGCTGGCGAAATATCACGCGTGGGCCGCGATCTCGCTCTATATCACCGCCTGCGCGGTGGTGAGCTTGATCGCTACTGCCATGATGAAGGATCACACCGACAAGGACATCGCGGCAGAATACGACATGCCGACGGCATGACGCGTCCGTCGCGGTCGGCGGAGGCCGGCGGCGACCGGGATGACACCGCTCGCCGGCCGGCAGTCGCCGGGCTGAGCGCCCGGCGATTCATCATCACCGCGATATCGGCCCGGTGCCTGCGTTCAGCCCATCGCCCTGATCTGCTCGAGCGCCTTGTTCAGCGCCAGCTTTTGCGGTTCCGTTACGTCGACGAACGGCGGGCGCTGGTACGTCTGCGGGCTCTTCATCTGCCGGCTGAGCGCGTACATCATCGGTCCGTACTGATCGACGCCGGTCTTCAGGTCCTCCATGACTTTTGTCATGGCCACGTAGCTGTTGTACGCAGCGTGATAGTCCTTGCCGGCGCGGAACGCTTCGAACACCTTCGCCAGCGGCCTGGTGTAGACGTTGCCGTCCATGCAGATCGCTCCCATGCCATGCTCAAGGGCGTAGACGAGATTGTTCTCCGTGCCGGTGCGCATGTTCAGTTCCGGGAACGCCTTGACGAAGTCCGCATACTCGTCGGGCGGTCCGTTCGAGTCCTTGATGCCGGCGAGATTCGGATAGTGCATCAGACTGCGCAGTAGTGCGTGACTGATCGGAACACCGCTGGTTCCAGGTATGTGATAGAGATTGATCGGGAGGTGCACCTGATCGAACAGCATCGAGTAGTAGCGCACCAGGCCTTCGGTCGGCGGGTCCTTATAGTAGAACGGCGGTACTACCAGCAGGCCGTCAGCGCCATTGGCCTCCGCGTGCCGCGACAGCTCGAGTGTCTCGGGGAAATTCGAGGTACCCGGGCCGATGATCATGTTCATGCCAAGCTTGTCCTTGAGCGCGACCTCCGCAACCTGCTTGCGCTCGGCGACCGAAAACGAAGGGAACTGGCCCGTGGTACCCAGAACCACGATGCCGTCGGCACCGTTGTGCTTGAACCAGGAGAGGATGTCTCTGAATGCGCCCGGATCGAATTTCAGATTCCGATCGCAGGGGGTGACGGCAGCGATCCAGAACAGTGTTTTCGAGGAGCTGCCCAGCTGGCGGGCCACGGCCGCCGTCGCGGTCCGCGTGAGCATCGTCGCCGCGGTCGCTCCTATCAAGCCCATTGCGTCTCTACGTGTCGCGTCCATGAAGTTCTCCAGATTGCGGTTATCGGGCGGTGCCACACTCGTCGGCCGGCCGTCAGGCAGATAGTCTACCGCAGTGCATGCCGGCCGTTGAAGAAGACGACGGACCAGGTTGTAACGCGAGGTGCCGCGGCATGATACCTTGTAGACGTAGTCCCAGCCGGAGGCCATCGGTCATGTGCAGGAGCATAAAGACGCTGTTTAATTTTCGACCACCCGCCACCGACGCGGAAATTCGCGCAGCGTCGCTCCAATTCGTGCGCAAGCTCAGCGGCTTTAATAGTCCGTCGAAAGCCAACCATGAGGCCTTCCATCGCGCCGTCGATGAAGTCGCCGCTGCAGCAGGAACTCTCGTGAGCGCACTGGTCACTACGGCCGAACCTCGGGATCGAGCAGTGGAAGCGGCACGGGCACGAGCCCGAGCCGCGGCGCGGTTTGGCGTACGCACATAGTCCCACGGTCGGGCTGGCTGCGGCGGAAATAACTCTAGCTGTCAGGGATAAATTACATGCAACTCCGAAACTCCCCGTATCAACGCCAGTTCGCCGAACTCGGCGCGCAGTTTGTCGATCGCATAGGATTTGCGGCACCGTATGTGTTTACGTCGATAGAGGCGGAGCATCGTGCCGCACGCGAGCAGGTGGGCCTGTTCGACGTCTATTATCAGGTCGCCATTCAGGTCGCAGGTAAGGATGCCGCCGCCGTTCTCGGGCGGGCGCTGGTTGCGGATACCGAGCGCCAGGCCGTCGGCCGAGTTGTCTACGCGGCACCGTGCAATGATGCGGGAGGTATGATCGACGATCTCACTTGCTTTCGGTTGGCGGAGGATTGCTTCTGGTTATTTCCGACACCCAGTCGTTTCGCGCAATCCATGGCGGCAGTCGAGCGGGTCGCGAAGGGACACAATGCGACCGTCACGAATCTCGGTTACAAGAGTGCCTATATTTCGGTTCAAGGCCCGAACTCACGCCCGCTGCTGCAGCAGCTTACCTCCAGCGATCTGTCGAATTCCGGACTAGCGTATTTTTCATTTATCCACGGCACGCTGGCGGATGTGCCGGAGGTGCTGATCTCACGCACCGGGTACTCCGGCGAGCTCGGCTATGAACTGTTTTATCCGAGTGAATATGCCGAGCACATGCTACGCACGCTACTCAACACCGGCCGCACGTTGGGCGTGCAAATGTGCGGCCTGGGCGCGTTACGGACATTGCGCATCGAGAAGCGTTACCCGCTCTACGGCCTTGATCTCGACGAGACCACGACACCTTACGAGGCCGGGCTCGGCTGGACGGTCAAGCTCCACAAGGCCGCGTTCGTTGGTCGTGCGGCACTAGAAAAGCAAAAGGTGCAGGGCGTTTCGCGTCGCCTGGTGCTGGTCGCGCTGGCCGCCGATGCCCCGCGACCGGCGGCTGGTGCTGCGGTGATGGCCAGGGGGGAAAAGATAGGAAGCGTAACCTCGGCTGACATGGGCTACACCGTCGGCCGTATGCTGGTGATGGCTTATGTGGCCGCGGAGGCCGCGGCAGACGGCTGCGCTGTGAGTGTGACGGCCGCGGACGGCGCACCCCTTTCAGGGACGCTGTTTACGCGGGCCATTCACGATCCGGATGGCGTGCGCGTCAAAAGCTAGCGCTGAGCTAATTTGCCGGACCGAGCTCTGCTTCGACGTCTTCCAGCGTCGCTGCCGTCTTGGCTTTACCGTGGACGAAAATAATCGCCGACGGCCCGTTCATCATCGCGGTGACGCGATTGACCTCCGAGTCATCCATGGCGAGCAACCCCACCGGCAGGAATGTCACGCTGTGCGTGCGCACGACCGCTATGCCCGCGTCGCTGAGATCTTGCGCGAGTTGAACGGCGCTGCGCACGGCCAGACGCGAGCAATGCCGAGTCGTAACGATGTACACCGTATCGCGGCTTTGGTCTTCAACCGGCGGCATACGGATGAAGCCGTTCTCATCGGCGACCGGCATCACCGATGCCGACGCGTCCACGAAATGGTGCTGATGCCAGTACTGAACCCCGCAACCAGCCACGCCGACGATGAGCAGCAGCCGTAGAAATTTCATGTGCGCATGTCCGGGTTCGAGCGATGGACCAATCTGTGAATTGATCCTACAAAATCGCGCGTTACGTGCGTGACGACCTTGACATATACGGTCATCACGGCGTCGCCTTATGCCCGCAGCGGCACTCTCTCGTCCGGGGCGGCGGCCCTGAGCGGGGGAGCGGCGCCAACCGCCGGGGGGCGTTATGTCCGCCCGGCTGGTTTGATCAGACCGGGCTCGTCGAATTCGAGGTAGTTAACGTGGGGGGCGACGGGGTGACAAACCATCTGGGTGTGTAAATACGGTCGCAGTAGCTGCTGCGCTTCGGGAACGGTGGACGAGAGCCAGGAGGCATAGTCCTGCCGCTGAAGAATTCCAGGCATCTGTCCGGTGGTCTCGACATCGGCCAACAGCGTGTTGGCGTCGACCGCGATCAGCGCACAGCTTTCGATCACTTCGCCCTCGTCGGTTTCCACGCGATTCCAGAGCGCTGCAATGCCGAACACGGCTCGGTTCACCAGACGGATGTAGTAGGGCTGCTGATGGCCGCTGGAAGTGCGCTGCCAGAGATAAAAGCCAGCCGCCGGCACGATCCCGCGCTGGCCGTAGATCCATAGCGTGCGGACGGTTTGAACGGACTGCAACGTTTCGCTGCCCACGACGCCACAGGCAGTGAAGTTGACGCCGCCGCGCGCGCACTTGTGCGCCAGACCCCATCGCATCATGACGCCCTCGGATTCGCGCTCATGCATCCGAGCAATGGGAACGCTCTGTGAGATTGCGACATTGAAGCGCACCGAGAACTGCCACCAGGGGCGCGTCACCGAGAGCTCGCCCTCCACCTCGTCCCGACCCGGTATCACCAGTCGCAGCTTCATGCGACCGAGCCTAGGTGTGGTCGATAGAGAAAGAAAACTTGTCCGCACGGGGCGACAGCCGAGGCAGTGGGCCACTCGCCGCGGCGCCCGGCCGGGTGGGTCCGTCCACGTCGCGGCACCCGCGCGGGTCAGCTGCGAGCTGCCCGGTTACACTGCGCGGGTGACCCGAGCTGCGCGCCTGTCTATCGCCGTCATCGCGCTGGCACTGCTGGCCTGCCATAGCCTGCCCGTGGCGCCCCCGCAGACTGGCGGCGGCGATCGGACCGCCGCAGATGCCGCTGCCGTACGTCGGACGTTTCGCGCGGCCCTGATGCGCGTGCCTGTGCAGACACCACCGGCGGCGATGCCCGCCGATGCGCCGGTGCTGCAGCGATACATTCTCTACGATTACCTCGTCGCTGCACGATTGCGCTACGCGCTGCGCAAGGCGCCGAGTGATGAGCTCGACGTTACCATCGACGCTTTCCTGCGAGCACATCCGGGCCAGCCGGTCACGCGGGATCTGCGACGCGAGTGGCTCGAAAGTCTGGCGGTACGCTATCGCTGGGATTGGTTCCTGCCGCGGGCGACGCATGTCTCCGACCCACTGCTCCTTTGCGATCGGCTCGCCGGCCGCCTGGCGAGCGGGGACACCGCAGGACTGGCCGCCGAGGCGCTGGCCTGGTGGCGGCAGCCGCTCGAGCAGCCTTCCGCCTGCGGCAACGTGTTCGCGTGGCTGCGGCAGCAGAATCTGTTGAGTCCGGCGCTGGAGATTGAGCGCACGCGCGCGGCACTTGCCGTCGGCGATGTGCGATTGGCCCGTGAGTTCTCGACCGACGTTCCCCCTACGCTGCGGGCGCCGCTGTCGCAGTGGATACGGTTGCTGCAATCGCCGCGCTCTGCGCTTGCGCAGCTGGCCGCCCAGGCGGATGTTCCAGTCGAGCCGCAGGCGTTGGAAGCAGGCTTCTTGCATCTGTCGTTGCGCGACTCTGCAGCCGCCGCCGCGCTGCTGGGGCAGCTGCTGATGCGGCCGGATATGACCCCGGCGCTGAGCCTGAAGCTGCGGGGCGACGCGGCGCAGGGCCTGGCCTACGATCACAGCCCGGCGGCGCTGTCGGCTTTCCTCGCGCTGACGGCCTCCACGGACTCCCCGCAGCAGATGAACGACGCGCTGCTGCTCGGGTGGCGCGTGCGCGCAGCGCTCTGGGCGGGCGACTTCAGGCAGGCGCTCGCCTGGATCGAGCAGATGCCCGACTCGCTCGGGGCACAGCCGCGCTGGCGCTACTGGCGGGCGCGCTCGACCGAGGCGATACGCGGGATCGGAGCGGCAGCGCCGTTGTACGCGGAGATCGCGGGCCTGCGGGACTATTACGGCTACCTGGCCGCGGATCGGCTGCAGCGTGCGTACGATCTCAACGTGCGTGCGACACCCGACGATCCGGTCCTGCTAGCGCAGCTCGGAGGGGAGCCGGGAATCATGCGGGCGCACGAGCTGCTCGCCTGCGGCATGTACGACGATGCCGTAGCGGAATGGGCCGCAGCCCTCGCGGATGCACCGCCCGCCGTCAGAGTCCAGGCGGCGCATCTGGCCGCACAGTGGGGCTGGTACGCGCAGTCGATCGCAACGCTGGCGCAGGCCGATGATTGGGACGACTTGCGGCTGCGCTATCCTCGTCCCTATGCGGATCTGATCGCCGCGGCAAGCTTGCGCACGCGGCTGCCCGCCGACTGGATCCTCGCGGTGATGCGTCAGGAGAGTCTGTTTCGGCCGGACGCGGTCTCCCGGGCCGATGCACGCGGTCTCATGCAGCTGGAGCTGTCGACTGCAGTGGAAGTCGCGCAGCGCTGGCAGCTGCCGCCGCCCGAGGCGAGCGCTCTGTTCGATCCGCCGACCGCGGTGCTCCTGGGGGCTGCACGCCTGCGCGAGCTGCTCGACCGCTACGACGGACGCATCGCCATGGCGCTGGCCGCGTACAACGCGGGCACCGAGCCGCTGAGGCGCTGGCTACCGGACAGACCCATGGACGCAGACATCTGGATCGAGAACATTCCCTACGATGAGACTCGCGCCTACGTTGAGGCTATTTTCGAGCACGTCGTCGCCTACGGCTGGACACGCGATGCCGCGCCGCTGCAGCTGACCTCGCTGCTGCCGCCGATAAATCCGGCGACTTCACTGCCGGCCCTGAGCCGTTCGTCGGCCGGCGACGATCCTCGGTAGCGTGGCCGCTCGGCTAACATCCTGAGGAACCAAATGCGTCTCCTGGCGATGAGTGCATGGTTGTATATCGTGGCGGTACTGGTTCCGCTGTGGGAGCACCCTTGTCGCGCGCAGCAGGTGCCTGCTCAGCTGACGAGCCCGCCGGCGCACGTGCCCGTCTGGCACGACACGCTCACGGCGCGCCTGGAAGCGCTGGCACTGCTGCGAACCCTCGACGCCGATCTGCTGAGCCACGACAGTGCCACTGTGACACTCGAACGATGGTGCGGAACACATCAAATGGCCTCGCCGCCGCACGTGATTGCCGACCGGCTGCCCGATGTCGATAAGCCGCCGACCGCGCTACAACGGCAGGAGCTCGAAGTGGCAGCGACCGAGCCGGTACGCTACCGCCGGGTTCAATTGCGCTGCGGTAGCCACGTCCTCTCGGTGGCCGAGAACTGGTACGTCCCCAGCAGGTTGACGCCGGACATGAATCACCTTCTCGAGACGACCGATGTCGCCTTTGGACGGGTAGTGCAGTCGCTGCATTTCTGGCGCCACACAGTCGAGACGAAGATTCTTTGGTCGCCCCTTCCCGCCACCTGGGACAGCACTCGTGGGCGCGGGTCTGCAGGCCCGTTCGCTTGGCCTGGCGCGCAAACCGAAGTGCTGCGACACCGCGCGGTATTGGTCTTGCCCGATGGCCGTCCGATCAGCGAGGTCGTCGAGACTTATACAGCGGAGGTGCTCGCGTTCCCGCAACCTCAGCTGGAACGCTAGCGATCCAGCGCAACGCTAACGCCTGAATCGCCGTTATCGCACGGCGCGATTCTAATAACCCACAGCTTGTCCGGTGTCGTTACGAAAGTCACTCGCACCGAGTAACTCACCGCTGCTCGTGTCAACCTCGATGCACTCGCAATCGCCGTAGCTCGCGGCGCGGGCGGTCTTATAGCCTGCCGATTCGATCAAATTCAGCGTATCGGGCGAGAAACGATCGCGTTCCATGAATATCCGATCGGGCAGCCATTGATGATGCAAGCGCGGCGCGTTGACGGCCTCCTGGATATCGAGGCCGTAATCCTCGACGCCGATCAGTACGCTGGCGACCGTCGTGATGATGGTTGGACCCCCGGGCGATCCGAGCACCAGCCAGAGCTTACCGTTCTTGAGCACGATGGTGGGCGTCATGGACGACAACGGGCGCTTACCCGGTGCGACCGCGTCAGCGGCGCCCTGAATCAGGCCAAACATATTCGGCGCACCGACCTTGGTCGAGAAGTCGTCCATCTCATCGTTCAACAGGAAACCGAGCGGCCCGACAGTGACATGCGAGCCGAAGCTGGCATTGAGCGTCGTCGTGACCGCGACGGCGTTGCCGTCTGCATCGACGACCGAATAATGAGTGGTCTGCGTGGACTCTGGGCCCGGCGCTCCGACCGGATGCTCAGCCGCATAACGCTCCAGGTCGGGAAACATCGCGGGACGCTTGAGCTCGTCGCTCGGGGTCGCCCGATCCGGAGCGATGGAAGCGCGCCAGGCTGCGGCGTACCTCTTGTCGAGCAGATCCAGCGTCGAAACGCCAGTGAAGTCCGGATCACCCAGGAATTGCGCTCGATCGTAGAACGCCCGCCGCTCGGCTTCCGCGATCAGATGGATGGACTTGGCCGAGTCTCGCCCCGCGCTCTCGAGGTTGAAGCCACCCAGAATGTTGAGGATCTCAATCAGGGCGATGCCGCCGGAGGAGGGCGGCGGCGCACTGATGATGTCGAGATCGCGGTAGCTGCCCTGCACGGGAGTGCGGTCCTTGACCTCGTAGTGCGCGAGGTCGTCCGTCGTGATCAGACCGCCTCCGGCCTGGATGAAATCGGCCAGCTGCCGCGCCATCTTGCCGTGGTAGAAATCCTCGGGATCGGCGGCGATCCGCTCGAGCGTATGCGCAAGCTCCGGCTGCTTGAGCCGATCGCCCTGGTGCCAGCCCCTGCCGTCATTCTGAAAGATGCGGCGTGAGTCGGGAAACTGCGCGAAATTCGGGTCGCGGCTCATCGAGCGCGCATCGTTCCAGCTCAGCGGGTACCCCTCGCGCGCCAGGCGAATCGCCGGTGCCATGACTCGCGCCAACCCGAGCTTGCCGAAGTGCTGCTCCGCATATACGAGTCCCTTGACCGAGCCCGGAACTCCCGAAGCCTTGTAGCCGATGATGCTGAGCTTCGGAATGAGATTGCCATGCGAGTCCTGGTACATGGTGGCGGTCGCGCGGCCCGGGGCAGTCTCACGGAAATCTATGAAATGATCCGCGCCGTCCTTGAGACGGATCAACATGAAACCGCCGCCACCGAGGTTTCCGGCGGCCGGGTGCACCACGGCGAGCGCGAAGCCGGTCGCGACCGCCGCGTCGATGGCGTTGCCGCCCTGCTGCATCATCTCGACGCCCGCCTCGGAGGCGAGCTCGTGCACGCTCACCACCATACCGTGGGCCGCGTGCACAGGGTGCATGCTCCCGCCGGCCCAGGCTGCCGGGCAAGCCAGTGCCAGTGCGGCGCACAGCGCGGCGACCCGGCGTCGGGCGCGTGGCGTTTCACGCACGAATGCGAAGTGGCGCACGAGCGGAAGGGGAAGGGCCATGGATATAGTGACCTCAGGCGGCTGGTCCATAGCGTAGCATTTCTGAGGGTCGCACGGAGTACACACTGCTGTTCGAGCGTGTGCAGCTGGCACAAGCGCTAGTAAGTCGATGCGGTAGCGTCCTTGAGGTTATGCCTCTCGTCACCCTGCAGCGCGGGGTTGAAAACGCTCACCAGAACCAGGTCCTCACGACTGCCTCCTCTGAGATAGTGCTTGTCGTGCTTATCGAGCACATAGATGTCTCCCGGCTTGATCGGGAATTTGCGACCCTCCATATCCTCGACTTCCCCTTCCCCCGCTATGCAATAGCAGGCTTCGAGGTGATGGCGATATTCAAGGAGTGCCTCAGTGCCGGCCCGGACGATGGTGTGACAGACGGTGAAGCCCATGCCATCGGCGGCCACCAACAACCGATAGCTCAGGCCATTCCCCCACTCAACCTCGCGCTCGGTTCCCCTGAGTTCCGCAATCGACCGCACAAACATGCCGCCCCTCCAATGCAAGTACCAACCTGGGTCGCCGATGTGCTCTACCCGTCGGCCTGAGCTAGCGCGCGGGCTTCCAAGCGTCCGGCAGTAGGTCGAACGTGACCGTATCGCGATACGCAAACTGGTTGGCTTGCAGTGCCTCAACCGGCGTGAGCATGTGCCAGACGCGATCATCGTCGAAGACGTAGCACTCGCCCAGCTCGCGCATGGTAAAGCGGCTCAATTCGCGCTTGTCATTGTCGGTTATAACGACTTCTCCTCCTTGCGCTCCGCACCGTGCGAGCAGATGAGTAGCGAGATACTTTTCGCCGTCCTTGTGCAAGCCCGGAGGACTGGTATCGCACGGCCGGGAAGGGGTCGCCGCGAATCGAATCACATGCATATTGACCGAGTAAGTCGCGCCCACCGTCGACAGCGGCAGGTATACAAGGTGATGAGCAATCATCTTGCGAATGCCCGCGGCGCCGACGATCTCCTCGGGGAGCGGATCGTATCTGCGCGGTCTACCGCCCAGGGTGGTGTTGTATTTCTCGAGCTGCACGTAGGGTTCGGAGTCATCGGAGGACGATACGCGAACTCCGTCGGTAACGATTTCGGCCTTGAACCGATTCAAGGATCGATATCGGTCTCCACCCCCATAGTACTGATCTCTGGGCAGGAACCAAGCCGCATGAGCCAACTCGCCCAGTGCGCGCGCGACATCCCCATCAACGTGCAAAGGACGGCGCGTAAACCCGTGATCGAGAATCTCTTCCCGGGCACGGGTATCGGCTACAACCGAAACAAGGGCGTCCTGATGCATACGGCAATCGATTTCAGCCTACACCATCGGCAGCCAGAGTGTCGACCGCTGACGTTTCATGCTCCAGGACACAAAGCTCTCATCGCATTCCTCTCGGGGATCTCCTCGCGGTAGCTCGCTCGGCGTCACGCGCACTCATCGCGATCATCTGTGGAGCTAGATCAGACAAATACGCTGTCAGTCCCTCTGGGATATGGGTGACGGGGATCCGCGCATGGGGATTCATGCATCTGATGACGTTCGCAGGCAGAGCACGCTGCGTGCTCGCCGCGATAGAAGACACCGAATTCATGACCAGCGCGCGCGCGAGTCGCCGCACTACCCATGGTTCAATGGCGCGTGCCGTCAATGAGCAAATGCGCTTGTTGCGTCGCGTCTTGAAATGGGTCTCCAAACCCTTCTGTACAGTCGAGATCTGCAGGTCGGCAAGCTTTCCCGTAAGCCCTTGGTAGACTTTAGTTATTTCAAAACCAATGTGGCGCCGCCCGGGCTGGCGGCTCACTTGTGGTTAGCGGAGCTATACTGCAGAAAGTTTTCGTCAGCGCGCGCGGCGGGCGAGCGGGCGAGGCGTTCTCGCATTGCCGGGCGAAGCAATGAGCTGAGCGGTGTGCCAGGCCAGGTGGATGGAGCGCTGAATCAGCAACCGGAGGTCGTCAGAAACCGCATCAGCAGGGGGATTCTGCAATGGATACGCGAAACCCGTGGCAGTACACGCGGCCAATCATGACCAACAGATTGTGCCTTGGAGTTCTGGCGAGCGTTCTCGTAATGGTGGGTGGCGATCCTGCCCGGGCAGCTCCGATCGTCGTCGACGGACTGCAGGTGTCGGCGAATAATGGCCAGACCCAGGCGCAGCAGCAGCAGGATCTTTATACGTGCGAGACCTGGGCGTCGGGTCAGACCGGGTTTGATCCGAGCATCCCCGGGGGTGGGGTACCGCCCAGCGAGAATATCGCTCGCGGTTCGGAGTACGGGCGCGCGCTGAGCGCCTGTCTTGAGGCACGCGGCTACGCAGTGCGACGGGGTGTCACGCCGAGGCCGCTCGTCTCCGTGGCGTTAGCCGATTCGCCTACGCCGCCGCAGAAATGGGAGTTCGTAGGTAGCTATCAAAGCTCCTCCGGGCTCGAGCGCGACAACGCCGTCGTCGATCTGACTGCAAGTTATAGCCTTGAGTATGTGGTCCATTACGTATGGGTCGGCGGAGGGTTCGTGCAGCAGCAGGGTCAGTGGACACCTGGTCCCGGTGTTTGGGCCTACTACAACGTCGACATTGACTGCACGCATCACACCTTCAAGGCACGTAGGTTCATCAACCATGCGGGATCCTTCCCACCCTCGGACCAGAACTGGATGGCGATCAAAGACGGCTGGAAACCGATGCAGCTAGCAGCGAAGCGCGTCTGCGAGCCGTTCCGGTAACGGGCTGCCTAGTTGGATTCGATCCTGGTAGCGACCTTAACCGAGAATTCCAGCCCGCCGTCGAAGGGCAAGGTTTGAGTAATGAAGCCGCTTGCGGAGTCCCCGATGTAGGTGAAGAAGTCGCGATATTCCGTGCGACGCTTGCTGGTATTGTCAGTCAATATCACCCCCGCGCAGCGCAGCCGAGGTGCGACGATCTCGACCACTGGGCGCGCCATGGGCGTCCATATATCCAGCAACAGCAGATCGACTGACGATGGCATCGAGTGATTCAGCGTCTGGCGCAGGTCCCCTTCTCGTAGGTCAATGAATGAACTAAGGCCAGCTTCGAGGAAATTTGCTCTGGCCATCGCCGCCTTTTCCGCCTCCCACTCGGTTGCGATCACCTGCCC
>JASHTF010000128.1 GCA_030040715.1 Gammaproteobacteria bacterium
GGGTCTTTTGTCCGTCAGTTCCTGCCGAGGGCCGTGGACGACCGTTAGGCTCCGTCGGATCCTGCACTAAGGGGTGTCTGTTGCAGGAGTGCTTACAGGGCGCTGTCCTACGAGAAGTTCCATCCCGCCCTTGGGATTGACCCGCAGGTTGGTCCCAAAGATATGTTCGTTCTCTGTTAGCACGCGCTGATTGACGCCCACCACGCGTTGCCAGCCGTTGGTGCGCAGCCAAGCGGCAATCTCTTGAGCGAAACCCAACGCCTCGGTGTCGCCGTTAACGGCTGTGATCGTGATCTTGGTGTCACTCGGAACCAAGGAACGCAAGTCGCTCTCGAGCCGCTCATCCATGTGACGAGCTTCGGGTGCGCTCGCTGCCGGCGGCGGCCGGGACTGCGCGTGGGTCACGAAATCGACGGACTTTTGCGAGGCCGCTGCCGCGCGGGCGGGATGCGAGGCGAGCGTGCGGAAGTATCCGAGCGCCGTCAGTCCCGCTACCACGATAATCGCAGTCACCAGAACCCAACCGCAGCGCCACCACGGTTGTTCGACGCTCTCGTCCATGTCTGCATCCATGCGGTCAGGAGCGAAACAGTCGCGTGTATTGTGACTCGTGCAGGGCGCTGGCCATAGCCTGAGCGGGCGTGCTGATCGCGATCGCCTCATCACCGAGGCGCAGCGCGCGCTCGACGATGGCCGGCATATCATCGATCAGCTGGCGCAGCATGCGCTGACCGGCCGACTGTCCCAGCGGCACGAGCCTGACGGCAGCCAGCACCTGGTTCTCGCTCCAGGCCCACAGGTACCCCGCCAACGTCTCGGTGGAGTCGATCTGCCAACGCACTGCTGCCAGAGCGAACAGCGTGGCCCAGGTGATGGACTCTTCGCTCCCAGGGACGGCGCGCTCCCAGTCAGCCAGCTCGCCGCAATCGAGCTCGCGCAGGATGCGCGCCAACGCACGGCCCAGATGGCGCTCCTCGGCGCGCAGCTCCGCGGTCTCGCGTGCAGCCAGCAGCCGCGCGCTCCAGCGCCGTACCGCCGCGACGTCGCCACGCGCCCAGGACTGGTGCAGCCGCAGCAGGATCGGCAGATCGAGTGTGCCCACGGCGCCGCGCGACAACCCCTGCAACCAGTGCAACGCCGTGCCCTCATCGCTGATCCAGCCCGCGTGCACCGCGTACTCGAGTCCCTGCGAATAGGCATAGGCGCCGAGCGGCAGCGCGGGACTGACCAAATGCAGCAGCCGCAGCAGCGTGCCGAGATTGCGCCCGGTGCCGCCCTCATTCATGTGCGTGCGCTCTCGGGCGCGCTGACGAATGCGCCGACTGCGACTCGTGCGCGTGATAAGCGCCCGCCTCCGGGTCGAACGGCGTCTGCTCGACGGTTACCTCGATGCCGAGCCCACGCACCATGGCGTCGAGCACATGATCGTGCCCGTAGCGCAGCCACCCCGATCCGATCTGAAGCGCGACGTGACGGTTGCCGAGATGATAGGCCGCGCGCGCCAGCAGACGCGCATCGGTGCTGCGCGCGGTCGAGACCGTCTCGGCTGCCGCCTTGATCTCAACCACACGGCCGTCCGCGGCGAGCAGCAAGTCGCCATCGCGCAGAACCTGCCCGCGCGGCAACAGCACACCGACCTGCTCGCCACTCGTCAAGCGGGTGCGGAAGCGACTGCGGCTGCGCAGCTCAAACGGCAGCAGCAGACGCGCGTCGGCGTCGCGCTGACCTTCGAGCCGTTGCGTGATCCAGAGCAGGGCGGACCCCTCGGTGGCTGGTGTGCGCCCCACAGAGCTCATCTCAAAATAGAAAGTACCGCTGCGCCAGCGGCAGCACCTGCGCCGGCTCGCAGGTCAGCAGCTGCCCGTCGGCGCGCACCTCGTAGGTCTGTGGGTCGACCTCGATGCGCGGCAAGTAGTCGTTCAGCACCATGCTGCTCTTGCGCAGTCCCCGTGTACCCGACACGGCGACGAGCCGCTTCTTCAAGCCGAGACGGCTCGCGACGTCCGCCTCGAGCGCAGCCCGCGATACGAAGCTCACGCTGCTGGCCGCGCGCGCGGCACCGAAGGCCGCGAACATCGGCCGATACAGCACCGGTTGCGGAGTCGGGATCGAGGCGTTGGGGTCGCCCATCGGCGCAGCGACGATCATGCCGCCCTTGATGATCAGCGCCGGTTTTACTCCAAAGAAGGCCGGACGCCAGAGCACGAGGTCGGCGAGCTTGCCGGTCTCGATCGAACCCACCTCGTGTGCGATGCCGTGAGTGATCGCGGGGTTGATGGTGTATTTGGCGACGTAGCGCCGGGCGCGCAGGTTGTCGCGGCCAGGGCCATCCTCGGGCAACGGGCCACGCTGCAATTTCATCTTGTGTGCGGTTTGCCAGGTTCGGAGGATGACTTCGCCGACGCGACCCATGGCCTGCGAGTCGGAAGACAACATCGACAGCGCCCCGAGATCGTGCAGGATGTCTTCGGCGGCGATGGTCTCGCGGCGGATGCGCGACTCGGCAAAGGCCACGTCCTCGGGAATGCCGGGGTCGAGATGGTGGCAGACCATCAGCATGTCGAGGTGCTCATCGATGGTGTTGATGGTGTAGGGGCGCGTCGGATTGGTGGACGAGGGCAGCACGTTGGCGATGCCGCAGGCCTTGATGATGTCGGGCGCGTGACCGCCGCCGGCGCCCTCGGTGTGATAGGTATGAATCGCGCGGCCCTTGAAGGCAGCGATCGTATCCTCGACGAAGCCGCTTTCATTCAAGGTATCGGTGTGAATCGCGATCTGCACATCGAAGCGCTCGGCGACCGACAGGCAGTTGTCGATCGCGGCCGGAGTCGTACCCCAGTCTTCGTGCAGCTTCAGCCCGATCGCGCCGGCTTGAATCTGCTCTTCGAGCGGGGCCGGCAGGCTGGCATTGCCCTTGCCGAGCAGGCCGAAATTGAGCGGCAGCCCCTCGAGGGCCTGATACATGCGCCCGATATGCCAGGGTCCGGGAGTGCAGGTGGTGGCGTTGGTGCCGGTCGCGGGCCCCGTGCCGCCGCCGATCATGGTCGTCACGCCGCTCATGAGCGCATCCTCAACCTGCTGGGGGCAGATGAAGTGGATATGCGCGTCGATTGCCCCGGCGGTCATGATCATGCCCTCGCCGGCGATCGCCTCGGTAGCGGCGCCGATGGCGATATCGACTGCGGGTTGAATGTCCGGATTGCCGGCCTTGCCGATCGCCGCGATGCGGCCGTCCTTGATACCGACGTCGGCCTTGACGATCCCCCAGTGATCGAGAATCACGACGTTGGTAATGACGGTGTCGACGACCCCGGCAGCGGTGCGCTGTCCCTGTCCCATGCCGTCGCGAATCACCTTGCCGCCGCCGAACTTAACCTCCTCGCCGTAGTGGGCGTGATCCGACTCGACTTCGATCCACAGCTCGGTGTCGCCGAGGCGAATGCGATCTCCGGTCGTCGGGCCGAACATCTCCGCGTAGGCGCGTCGATCGATGCGACTCACGACAGGGCCCCCATGATGCGGCCCTGAAACCCATAGACGAGGCGCTCGCCGGCCAGCGCGACCAACTCCACATCACGTTGCTGCCCGGGCTCGAAGCGGATCGCCGTCCCAGCGGGAATATCGAGTCGAAAGCCACGAGCGCGCTCGCGCTCGAACGCGAGCGCGCGATTGGTCTCGTAAAAGTGATAGTGCGAGCCAACCTGGATCGGTCGATCGCCGGTGTTGGCGACGGTGATGCGGCGTCGCTCACGCTCTGCATTGAGCTCCAGCTCGCCCTCGGCCGTCACGATCTCTCCCGGAATCATGGCTGCTGGAATCATGCTTGCTCGCACTGCCTCAGGTGATCGGTTGGTGCACGGTCACGAGTTTGGTGCCGTCGGGAAACGTCGCCTCGACCTGCACTTCCGTGATCATCTCGGCGACGCCCTCCATCACGTCGGCGCGCCTCAGCAGCGTCGTTCCGTGGGTCATGAGCTCGGCCACGGTGCGCCCGTCACGCGCCCCCTCCATGATCGCCGCGGAGATATAGGCGATCGCCTCGGGATAATTGAGGCGCAGTCCTCGGGCCTTGCGCCGCTCGGCCAACAGCGCCGCGGTGAACAGCAGCAGCTTGGATTGCTCGCGCGGTGTCAGCTCCATGTGGCTCCCGTGTGTCCCGAGGGGTCGTCAATCCGGCGGCGGCCGTCAGGTCGCCCAGATGCGCGGCGCCACCGCCTCGCGTCCGAGCAGTGAGGGCCGAAGCGTTCGCCACAGGTCGATGAACGCCTGCTTCAGGTGATCGGCTCGCTGCGCCAACCCGCGGCAGCAGAGCACGCCGTCGACGATCGTACAAGCGAGCATCATCGCGGCGCAATTCAGTCGCAGGGTGCCGTCGCGTGCGAGCTCGAGCTGCGCAGCGCGGGCCGGATAGGCGAGCAAGGTGCCGACCGCGGCGTAGTGCGCGAGCCCCCAGCGGGGCGAGAGCGATTCGTGCTGGATGCACAGGCGCTCGAGCCACAGCGGCTGCTCATCCAGCCACAGCTCCAGCGTTTGACGCACGCTGCCGTGGCCGAGCGAGGCGCCGACGGCCGGCCATCCGAGACAGCCGATCTCCCAGCCGATGAAACACGCCTCCTTCTCCAGACGCACGATCGTGCTCACCGCGGCGCTCGTTTCGGGATAGTAGATGCTCTCCTGCGGCAGCCATTCCAGCACTCCCCGAGCCACCCGCAGCCGCTGCTCGGCGCGCGCGACCCACGCTTCCCGGCGGCGGTAGAACTTCGCAGCCGCCGGCGTCGTGAGCAACACGTGCGCGCGCGCCTCGATTTCGGCCTCGAGCTCGAGCTGATCGCCGCTGACGAGGCCTCCCGGCGGATGAATCAGGTACGCGTGGCAGGGTTCGGCCGCAGCGCGTGTGCGCCCCGCACTCAATGGGGTGACCGCAGATGCCGATACCTTGGCCGAAGCCTCCGGGTAAAACAAGCGTTGAACGAGTAGTGGCCCCGAGTGCTCGCAGCCGATCAGGCGCGTGCGGCCGTCGGCCGCCGCGAATCGCAATCGCAGCCGCGCCCTCCACCCTGCCACGCTCGTCGTGGCGCAAGTGGCGGGATGCTCATCGGACGCTGTCCTCGCGCGGCTCGCCCACGCGGCCGGCGCAGCTGCCGCGCTGCGCTCAGGCTCTACCCGCAGCTCGGCCATCGGTCGCTTCCAGCATCCCCTCCCGCAGGATGAATTCGACCACAGCGTCCAGCCCGTGTCCGGTCTTCAGATTGGTGAACACGAACGGCCGCTCGCCGCGCATCCGGCGCGCATCGCGCTCCATCACCTCGAGCGATGCACCGACGTGGGCAGCCAGATCGATCTTGTTGATGATCAGCAGATCCGATCGTATGATGCCCGGCCCCCCTTTGCGCGGGATCTTGTCGCCCGCGCTGACGTCGATGACGTACAGCGTCAGGTCGGAGAGCTCGGGGCTGAAGGTCGCGGCGAGGTTATCGCCGCCGCTCTCCACGATGATCATGTCGAGCGCGGGAAATTCGCTCATCAGGCGGTCGATCGCCGCCAGGTTGATGGAAGCGTCCTCGCGGATGGCGGTGTGCGGGCAGCCGCCGGTCTCGACGCCGAGAATGCGTTCGGCCGGCAGCGCCTGGCTGCGCACCAGGAACTCCGCATCCTCGCGCGTGTAGATGTCATTGGTGACCACGGCGATGTCGAGTCGATTGCGCAGCCGCTTGCAGAGCGCATCGACCAGCGCCGTCTTACCGGACCCGACCGGGCCGCCGATCCCAACCCGTAGCACCGTGCTGGCCTCTGGCCTCGACATGTGCACCTCACCGGCGCCCGTGGCCGCTGTCCCCGGGCGAGCTCGTCATGGCGGTCGTATTCTCGGCTAGCGCGCGGGCAAGCAAAAGAGGGCGAGAGTCCGACTCCCCGGCGGCCTGCTCAGCGCGGCTGTTGCGCCGGCGGATCGGCGAGCAGCCGATCGATCGCGCTCGACCACCGACGTTTTCCGGCCGCGTCGAGAAATGATGCTTCCAGTGAGTTACGTGCCAGGCGCGCCAGGTCCTGCCGCGACAGTGCAAACGCCCGCTGGATGGCCAGATAGTTCTCGAGCAGGTAGCCGCCAAAGTAGGCGGGATCGTCTGAGTTCACCGTGACGCAAAGGCCGGCGTCCAACAGACGCTTGATATTGTGGGATTCGATGCGATCGAACACCTTCAGCTGCACATTCGACAGTGGGCACATGGTGAGCGGTATGCGTTCGCGTGCGAGGCGTGCGACCAGCTCGGGATCCTCCTCGCAGCGCACACCATGATCGATGCGGCATACGTGCAAGCGGTCGAGTGCCTCGCGGATGTAGGCAGCAGGTCCCTCCTCCCCGGCGTGCGCCACGGCGAGCAGGCCCTCGGCACGCGCACGCTCGAACACGGCGGCGAATTTTCCGGGTGGATGACCGCGTTCCGAGGAATCCAACCCCACTGCCGCAACGGCGTCCAGGTACGGCAGCGCCTGCTCGAGCGTCCGCATGGCACTGTCGCTGCTCAGGTGTCGCTCGAAGCACGGTATCAGCCGATGAGTGAGCTTGAGCTCACGTTGCGCATCGACGAGTGCGCGGTGGATCCCCCCGACTACCGTGCCGAAGGGTATGCCGCGCGCGCTGTGGGTTTGCGGGTCGAAGAAGATCTCTGCGTGCACGACGCCTTGCGCGTGCACCCGGCGCAGATAGGCGCGCGTCAGCGCATAGAAGTCCTCCTCGTCACGCAGCACGTCGGCCATCGCATAGTAGATATCCAGGAAGGACTGCAGGTCGGAGAAGCGGTACGCGCGACGCAGCTGCTCGACATTCGCATGCGGCAGGGAAATGCGGTGCTTACGTGCCAGCTCGAAGGCCATCTCGGGCTCCAGCGTACCCTCGATGTGAACATGCAGCTCGGCTTTGGGCAGACTTCGAATGAATGCTTCCATAGGCGTCGCCGGCGCCCTCGCTCGCGACTTTCGCTCGTATCTGTGGCAATGTTAGCAGCGGGTCGAAGGCGCCGAGACCATTTTCAACTCAAGACCCGGGGGCAGCGTGAAGATCCGCCAAGGCATCTGGTTGATCATTGCGAGCCTCATGGCGTGCGCCGTCGTGCGGGCCGACGATGGTCACGGGGGCACCGAGACCATCGGAACCGTTCGGCAGATGTACGACGGCGCGCTGCTGCCCGACCTGGCCGCGAGCACCTTCCGCCACATCGATCGGCTGTTTCCCACGCGGATCGTTCGACACGGCACCTACGTCTATCCCTTGCCGCAGGCGCGCCGGCAGCTCGCGAACTTCAAGTTCACCTCCCACGGCCACACGTGGGACCTGTACGACTATCTGGCGGTCAATCGTGTCGCCGGCCTGCTGGTACTCAAGGACGGCCAGATCGCCTTCGAGACCTACCAGCTCGGCAACAGCAGAACGACGCGCTGGATGTCGATGTCGGTCGCCAAGTCGATCACCTCGACGCTGTTCGGAGCTGCCGTAAAGCAGGGGTTGATCCGATCGATCAACGATGCGGCTACGCAGTACGCTCCCGAGCTTGCGGGTAGCGCCTACGACGGAGTCTCGATCCGCGACATCCTGATGATGTCATCCGGGGTCAAGTGGAACGAGACCTACACCGATCCGCGCTCCGATCGCAGGCGCTTGCTCGAAGCGCAGATCGCGCAGCAACCCGGCGCGCTGCTCGCCGTGATGCGCAGCCTGCCCCGGGCCGCGCCACCGGGAACGGTGAACAACTACAGCACCGGCGAGACGCAAGTTGCCGGCATCGTGCTGCACGCAGCCATCCACCGATCGCTCGCCGACTACCTGTCCGAGCGCATCTGGGCGCGCTTTGGCATGGAGGACGATGCCACCTGGTGGCTCGATTCCCCCGACGGCATGGAGATCGCCGGCAGCGGCTTCAGCGCGCGGCTGCGTGACTATGCGCGCTTCGGACTGTTCTTCCTGCACGGCGGAGTCGCGCAGGGCGAGCAGGTGCTGCCGGAGGGATGGGTTCAGGAGGCGTCGACGCCCAAGATCCTCAAGGGCGGCACCAAGCTCGATTACGGCTATTTCTGGTGGCCGGCGTGGTCCACCGATGCGACCCCCGATCCCGCCGGGGCGTTCTCCGGGATCGGCATCTTCGGGCAGTACCTCTACATCAACCCGAGACAGCAGGTGGTGATCGCCGAATGGAGCGCGCGCTCCAAGCCGGAGGGAATGGACATCATCGATGACATGGATTTCTTCGCCGCCGCGACCGCCGCGTTGCGCTGAGCGACGGAGCGAGCGGGGGAAGGGGGACGACGATGGCTCGGATCGACGGCCACAGCACGGTCGCATGGTTGGTTGGCTCGTTGCTCAGCGCTCTGTGCGCCTGCAGCGCATGCGCGCAATCCAATCATGCGCCGGGAGTGCAACCGATCGAGCCGAGCGCGACTCCCGAGCAGATGCGCGCGGCAGTGGCGAATGTACGCGCGGGGCGCAAGCTATTGCCGGCGAGCTGGCCGAACGGCGCGCGCGTCGCCGTCTGCCTGTCTTTCGATGTCGACAACGAGGCTTTGTGGCGCACCAATCCGCTCCCGGTGCCGCTGTCCGAGGGCGAATACGGCGCGGCCGAGGCGCTGCCACGCATCCTCGACCTGCTCGATCGTTACCAGGTGCCGGCGAGCTTCTTCATTCCCGTGCTGAGCGCCGTGCTGCATCCGCAGATGATTCCCGACATCATGAAGCGCGGCCGACACGAGATCGGCGTGCACGGCTGGGTGCACGAGGAGCCATCGCGCATCGGCAATGCCCAGCAGGAGGAGAAGCTGCTGAATGATTCGATCGCCTATCTCACGAGCGTCACCGGCAAGCGGCCGAAGGGGTTTCGGGCGCCGTCGTGGGACTTTTCGCCCTATACCATCGATCTCATCCAGAAGGCCGGCTTCGATTACGACAGCAGCATGATGGCGATGGATTCGCCGTATGAGCTGCTGGCTCACGGCCACCCGGCGCAGCCCATAGAGTTGCCGATCAATTGGATTGCCGATGACTATCCTTACTACGAGCCGGAGGCGTCGGGGTCGCTACCCTTCCCCGCGGCCGTGTACCAGATCTACCAGGCGGAGTTCGATGGTGCGTATACCGAGGGCGGTTTATTTATTCTGACCATGCACCCACACATCACCGGCCACCGCTCACGCATCGCCGAGTTGCAACGGCTGCTGGCCTACATGAAGTCCAAGCAG
>JASHTF010000129.1 GCA_030040715.1 Gammaproteobacteria bacterium
ACCGGCACCGCAAACAGCATCAGGTCCAGCCGGGGGGGAACGATGCGGGCGAGCACCCACGCCGCGACCGCGAGCATCAACACGCCGAATGCCTGCTTGACGGTGTCCATCCACGCGCCGGCCTTCGGGAGCCAACGGCCGGCCGAGCTGCCGACGACCAGCAGCGGCGCCCCCATGCCCAGGGCCATGACAAACAGCGCCGCAGCGCCGCGCGCGATGGCGCCGCTCTGACCGATCACGGCCAGCGTGGCCACGAGCGGCGGAGCCACGCAGGTGGTGACGATCAGGGCCGACAGCGCTCCCATCACGGCGACGCCGCCGAAGCTGCCACTCTGCTGACGATTGCTCGCGACCGTGAGTCGTGTCTGGAGGAACGACGGCATCTGCACGGTGTAGAGACCGAACATCGACAGCGCCATCGCGACGAACAGCGCCGCGAACACCGCGATGATCCAAGGCTGCTCGAAAGCCGCTTGCACCTGCTTGCCGGCGGCCGCAAATCCTGCCCCCAACACCGTGTAGGTCAATGCCATCCCCAGCACATATGTCAGCGAAAGGGCGAACGCGCGCGCGGTGCTCATTTGCCGGCCGCCGCCCACGATCAGGCCCGAGAGGATCGGTACCATCGGCAGGCAACAGGGCGTGAACGCCAGTAACAACCCCAGCCCGAAGAAAGTGCCGAGTACGCCGAGCATATTGCCCGAGCTGATGAGGGTTGCGAGTCGATCCTGCTCCGAGACGTAGCCGGCGCCCGCCGTGGCCGCGCCGGCTGCGTTCGCAACGCGCGCCGTGGCGCTACCCACAGTCGCTGAGGGGGTCGCGACGCCCGCGCCCGCCGCTGCTGCCGGCAGCTCGATCGAGACGGTGCGCACGATCGGCGGATAGCACAGCCCGGCCTCGGCACAGCCCTGATAGGTCACGCGCAGGGGCACGGTGCGCACGTCGGCAGCGGCGTGCGTAACCGGCACCGTCGCCACGAGCGCGTTGTGGTACACGACCTGCTTGCCGAAGTAATCGTCCTGCTTGACCTGCCCGGGCGGAAACTGTGTCGCTCCGATGTCGATCGTGGCCGCGGTGCTCGCGACGTGGATGCGATCGCGATAGAGGTAATAGCCGGGCGCAATGGCCCAGCTCAATTGCACACGCTGAGCCCCATCGGCCTGCGCAGTGAAGTGAAACGCCTTATCCGGGGGCAGGAAGTCGTCGCCGGTGGCGGAGCTCTGGGCCTGCTTCTGGGCCTGATCGAGCAGCGCGCTCAGGGCAGCGCCGTTGGCGTTGCTGGCGCTATCGGCGCCCCACGCTTCGGGACCCCCGGCCAGCAGCCACGGCAGTCCCAGCACCACGCCCAGCACCGCCCAAGAGCGGGTTGGGGGTGCGCGGAAACCGGGACAAGTCGGGATGGAAGCGGTCTTGGTAGTCATGGAGCCACCGCCACAGCTGTGGGATCAAGAAGTATGCCGTAAAGTTCAAGATGCTGGCGATCGGACGGCGCAGTTTTGCGATCCTCCTCCGCATTCCCGAACCGGGCAGTACGCCCCGGATTGGAGCCCAGAATGCCGCTGGTGAGTCAGCTCGAGGCACCCTCTTTGGTGCAATGGGCTTGAAATTCCTGTCGCCGTCTCTATCATTAGCAGCCAACAAACTCGAGTGCTAACAGATCGCGTGCGGCCTCTGAGTCGTTTCCGCGGGTGGTCTCGAGCTTAACGTAATCGAACCAGCCAACATAAGGAGTTCATCCATGAAGATTCGTCCTCTTCATGACCGCGTGATCGTCAAGCGCTTGGAGGAGGAGCGTACCTCTCCGGGGGGCATCGTGATCCCAGACACGGCGGCCGAAAAGCCCATTCAGGGTCGGATCGTGGCCGTCGGGAAGGGCAAGATCCTCGAAGACGGTCAGGTGCGACCGCTCGACGTGAAGGTAGGCGACAAGATCCTGTTCGGCAAATACAGCGGGACAGAGGTCAAGGTCGAAGGCGAAGACTTGGTGGTCATGCGTGAAGAAGACGTCATGGCCGTCATTGAGAAGTAAGTAGACGAGGAAATCTGCAATGGCAGCCAAAGAAGTCCGTTTTAGTGATGACGCCCGGTCGCGCATGATCCGGGGCGTCAATATCCTGGCAAACGCCGTCAAGGCGACGCTCGGTCCCAAGGGCCGCAATGCCGTGCTCGAGAAGAGCTTCGGCGCACCCACCGTCACCAAGGACGGGGTGTCGGTCGCGAAGGAGATCGAGCTGAAAGACAAGTTCGAAAACATGGGCGCGCAGATGGTCAAGGAGGTCGCGTCCAATACCTCCGACGAGGCCGGTGACGGCACCACTACCGCGACCCTGCTCGCGCAGGCGATCATTCGCGAGGGCCTCAAGGCCGTCGCCTCGGGCCGCAATCCCATGGACATCAAGCGCGGCATCGACAAGGCCGTGATCGCGGCCACCGAGGAGCTCAAGAAGCTCAGCAAGCCGTGCAAGGACAGCAAGGCGATTGCACAGGTCGGCACCATCTCGGCCAATGCCGATGAGAGCATCGGCAAGACGATCGCCGACGCGATGGAGAAGGTCGGGAAAGAAGGGGTGATCACGGTCGAGGAGGGCTCGGGACTCGAGAACGAGCTCGAGGTGGTCGAGGGCATGCAGTTCGACCGCGGCTACCTGTCGCCGTATTTCATCAACAACCAGGCCAACCAGACCGCCGAGCTTGAGAAGCCCTACATCCTGCTGGTCGACAAGAAGATCAGCAACATTCGTGAGTTACTGCCGGTGCTCGAGGGAGTGGCCAAGGCCGGCCGCCCGCTGCTGGTGGTTGCCGAGGACGTCGAGGGTGAGGCACTGGCGACGCTGGTGGTCAACAACATTCGCGGCATTCTCAAGGTCGCATCCGTCAAGGCACCGGGCTTCGGCGATCGGCGCAAGGCGATGCTGCAGGACATCGCAGTCCTGTGCGGTGGCATGGTGATCTCCGATGAGGTCGGGCTGTCGCTCGAGAAGGCCTCGCTCAATGATCTCGGCGAAGCCAAGAAGATCGTCGTCGAGAAGGAGAACACGACCATTATCGATGGAGCCGGCAAGCCCTCCGATATCAAGGCGCGTGTCGAGTCGATTCGTCAGCAGATCGAGGAGTCGACCTCCGACTACGACAAGGAGAAGCTGCAGGAGCGCGTCGCGAAGCTCTCCGGTGGTGTCGCCCTGATCAAGGTCGGTGCGGCCACCGAGATCGAGATGAAGGAGAAGAAGGCGCGTGTCGAGGATGCGCTGCACGCGACCCGTGCGGCCGTCGAAGAGGGCGTAGTGCCTGGCGGCGGCGTCGCGCTGATTCGTGTGCTCAAGGCGCTCGACAAGCTCGAGGGTGCGAACGAGGACCAGACGGTCGGAGTCGGGATCCTGAGGCGTTCGATCGAGGAGCCGCTGCGGCAGATCGTCGAGAATGCGGGCGAGGACGCCGCTGTGGTGCTCAATCGCGTCAAGGAAGGCAAGGGCAGCTTCGGCTACAACGCTGCCACCGGCGAGTACGGTGACCTGACCGAAGCCGGTATCCTCGACCCGACCAAGGTGACGCGGCTCGCGCTGCAGAACGCAGCCTCCGTTGCCGGCCTGCTGCTGACCACCGAGGTGATGGTGGCGGACGCTCCGAAGGACGATGCGGAGCACGCACACGCACCGCCGGGCGGTATGGGCGGCGGGATGGACATGTGAGCTGACCGGCTCGCGCGTTCAAGTCCGCGCCGGTAGGCGCGAGTGGACCCACAGGGGCCGGAGGGCGACTTCCGGCCCCTGTTTCGTTGCGGATGGGCTAGATTAGGGCCGAGTGCGCACGGTTCGCGGCCCCGCTGTCAAAGGAGTCAGTGGCGTCGTGATCGGGTCGCGATCGAGGTCGAGGCTGAGGGTCACGGGTTGAGGGGCTGAGCGATGACGACAAGCTCGAAGGTGTACCCGAACGCGGCGGAGGCGCTGCGCGACGTGGTGCGAGATGGCATGAGCGTGATGGCCGGAGGCTTCGGTTTGTGCGGCGTCCCGGAGCATCTGATCGCGGCGCTGTGCGACAGCGGTGTCAAACAGCTCACGGTGGTCTCGAATAATGCCGGCGTGGACGAGTTGGGCCTGGGACGGCTGCTGAAGGGGCGCCAGATCCGCAAGATGGTGGCCTCCTACGTCGGGGAGAATAAGGAGTTCGCCCGCCAGATCCTCGCCGGACAGGTCGAGATCGAATTCAATCCCCAGGGCACGCTCGCCGAGCGCATCCGAGCCGGCGGTGCCGGCATCTACGGCTTTTACACCCGCACCGGCGCCGGCACTCTGGTGGCCGAAGGCAAGGAGACGCGCGTGGTCGATGGCGCTACCTTCGTGCTGGAGAAGGGTCTGGTCGCGGATCTGGCGCTCGTCAAGGCCTGGAAGGGCGATGCCGAGGGCAATCTGATCTATCGCAAGACCGCGCGCAATTTCAATCCGGTGATGGCGACGGCGGGGCGCATCACGGTGGCGGAGGTCGAGCAGCTGGTGCCGATCGGCGCGCTCGATCCCAACAATATTCACACCCCCGGAATTTTCGTCCAGCGCATCATTCAGGGCGAGCATTACGCCAAAACGATCGAGAAGCGCACGGTGCGCAAACGGAGCGCCGATGGCATGGTCGCGTGAGCAAATGGCCGAGCGCGCAGCGCGCGAGCTGCGCGACGGCTTCTACGTCAATCTCGGTATCGGCATGCCGACCGCGGTGTGCAACTACATACCGACCGGTATGAAGGTCGTGCTGCAATCGGAGAACGGCATGCTCGGCATGGGGCCGTTTCCGTACGAGGGTGATGAGGATGCGGACCTGATCAATGCCGGCAAGCAGACCATCACCGAGCTGCCGATCGCCTCTTATTTTTCGTCGGCGGACAGTTTCGCCATGATCCGCGGGGGTCATATCGACCTGTCCATCTTGGGTGGGTTGCAGGTATCAGAGCGCGGCGATCTGGCCAACTGGGCGATCCCCGGCAAGATGATCAAGGGCATGGGCGGCGCGATGGATCTGGTGTCGGGTGTGCGGCGGGTGATCGTGCTGATGGAGCACGTGGCGCCGGACGGCTCGCCGAAGTTCACCGCACGCTGTGACCTGCCGCTGACCGGTGCGAATGTGGTCGACACCCTGATCACGGATCTGGCCGTCTTTACGCGCGCGGACCGGCAGTCGCTGTTTGATTTGATCGAGCTCGCCCCGGGCGTGAGTGAGGATGAATTGCGCGCCAAGACCGCGGCGCACTACCGCTCGGCGCTGGCCGCGGCGGCCGCACGGGCCGGCACCGAGCGTGCCGGGAGCGTCCTATGAGCGAAGAGGTGTTAATCGTCGCCGCGCGTCGCACACCGATCGGCGCGTTTCTCGGTGCGCTCGCCCCCGTGAGCGCTCCGCAGCTCGGCGCTGCTGCCGTGCGCGCAGCGGTCCAGGACAGTGGCATCGAGGCCGAGCGGGTCGATGAGGTCATCATGGGCTGCGTGTTGCCGGCCGGGCTCGGCCAGGCGCCGGCGCGGCAGGCGGCGCTCGCGGCCGGGCTGCCGGTGCGCGTGCCTGCGACCACGATCAACAAGATGTGCGGCTCGGGCATGAAGGCCGTGATGCTCGCGGCCGACGCCATCCGCAGCGGTACCGGGCGCGTCCTCGTCGCCGGCGGACTTGAGTCGATGAGCGGAGCGCCGTACCTGCTGCCGAAGGCGCGGGCGGGCTATCGCATGGGGCACGGTGAGGTGCTCGATCACATGTTCTATGACGGCCTGCAGAATCCCTACGATGGGCAGCTCATGGGCTACTTCGCGGAACGCACCGCGCGCAAATACGGCTTCACGCGCGCTGCGCAGGATGCATTCGCGACCGAATCGGTGCGGCGGGCGCTGGCGGCGTGCCAGGGTGGGGCCTTCGCCGCCGAGATCGCGCCGGTTACGGTGAAGACGCGCAAGGGCGAGCAGCGTGTCGATCAGGACGAGACGCCGTTCACCTGCGACGTGAGCAGGATCCCGCAGCTCAAGCCCGCGTTCGACAAGGACGGCACGGTCACGGCCGCGAGCTCCTCATCGATCGCGGATGGCGCGGCAGCGCTGGTGCTGATGAGCGGTGCCGTGGCGGGCGCGCGCGGAGTGCGCGCCCTGGCTCGCGTAGTCGCCTATGCGACTCATGCGCAGGAACCGGAGTGGTTTACCACGGCTCCCTCGGGCGCGATCCGTGCTGTGCTCGAGCAGACCGGCTGGAGCGTCGGCGACGTAGAGTTGTACGAGATCAACGAGGCGTTCGCCGCCGTGACGATGGCGGCGATGGTCGATCTCGGGCTCGATGCTGCGCGCGTCAACGTCAACGGCGGCGCCTGTGCGCTCGGCCACCCGATCGGGGCGACCGGCGCGCGCATCACGGCGACGCTGCTGCATGCGCTGCGCGCACGCCACTTGCGTCGCGGTATCGCATCGCTGTGCATCGGTGGTGGTGAAGCCACGGCGATCGCGCTCGAGACGCTGTAGCTGCAACCGGTCTGGCTCGCGCTGCGCTCGCATCGCACTAGCCCTGCATGGCTGGCCTCTGCTGTTGCGAAATTAGATCGGATCAGCTCTCCAGTCGCACCGACGCACCTCGCGCTCGGGGCCACGCGGGTAAGGAGCTGCGCTAGACGCGCTCGGCCGTTGGCAGTCGAAACAGCGGTTCCCCCACCAGCAACCGCTGCCCTTCGCTCACCGTCGCGGACAGCGACAGCTCAGGCGGAGCAAATACGATCATTGTCGAGCCGTGCTCGAAGCAACCCATCTCTTGTCCCTTCTGCAGCGTGCTGTCACAGGGGATGACCTCGGGTCCGTCGTATCTGAGATGCAGCCGCAGGTCGAGAAAATTAAGCCGGATGCTGGCGACCAGAATGGCGGCGATCGGGACCAGTGTAATGAGGTGACCGGAGGGAATCAGCCGACATTGCAGCGTCGCACGCTCGTTGCGGCAGAACAGCCGCTCCACCCGGCGCAGCGCGATCGGATTGACGTTCCAGGTATCGCCGCTCAAGTAGGTCACTTTCTCGACGCGACAGTCTGCCGGCGCATGGAACCGGTGGTACATGCCGGAGGTGAGGCGCAGCGTCGTATACCAGCCATCGCCGTAGTAGGAAATCAGATCCGCGTCGCCGACATCGCCCAGCAGCTCCGCCATCGAATAGGGCCGACCCTTGGCCTGGAGCATCGCGCCCCGCGTGACGCGTCCGGTCGCACCCACGATGGCATCGCACGGACTGACCAGGACCCTCGGATCCTCGCACACGGGGCGTGCTCCCTCGCGCAGCTCGCGCGTGAAACACTCGTGCAGGCTCTTGAAGCGGGAGTACTTGGCGTCGCGCAGCTCCAGATCGGTAAACATCCGCCAGATCGCGATGCTGGCGCGGCAGATCCAGGGATGCTCGATCTTGCTGAACCAGCCCATGAAGCGTGTCAGTTGTCTGCGCGGCACGCGGTTGGTCAGCAGAAAGTTGATCTTCTCGCGTTGGAATTGTCGAGCGAACGCGGAGCGTAGGGTCATGGTAGTGTCATGGGATTGAAATACGCTCGCCACGCGAGGCTGTGCGATGAGCAACTCATTAATTCTATCGGTAATTCTAGCGGCGCTCGGTGTCGTCGTCCTGGGGCTGCTGTGGTGGCGATTGCGACCGCGCTGGGAATTGTCGCGCGCGAAACACGCCTCGCTCGCCGGCCATGCGCGCATCGCGCGCTGGCTTTCGGGTCTGGTGCCGTTCTATGAGTTCGACGAAGCCGAATTCTATCGCGCCGACCAGCCGCCCGCGGAGGTCGCCGAGCAGCGTCGCGCGGGCTTCCAGCGGCTCGCGGCGCTGTTTGCCCAGCGCTTCGAGAAGACCGCGAAGCTCACCAACGAGGTGCGCGGCGACATCTCCGACCTGCAGTTCACCGCGCGCTACCGGGTGCCGTTCCAGTTCAGCAAGCACGTGCGCCGCCACCTCAACGCCGGCTCGTTTCTCGAAGCCTCGTCGGGATGCACCGTTACCGATCTGGACGGCAACCGTCTGTATGACCTGACCGGTTCCTACGGCGTCAACGTCTTCGGCTACGACTTCTACAAGGACTGCATCGCCCAGGGCAGCGAGCGCGTGCGCGGACTGGGTCCGGTGCTCGGGGCCTATCATCCGGTCACCGCTTACAACGTGCGCCGTCTGCGCGAGATCTCCGGTCTCGATGAGGTCTCGTTTCACATGTCCGGCACCGAGGCGGTGATGCAGGCAGTACGCCTGGCGCGCTATCACACCCGCCGTCGTTACCTGGTGCGTTTCTGCGGTGCCTACCACGGCTGGTGGGGGGAGGTCCAACCTGGGGTCGGCAATCCCACGCCGGCGCGCGATACGCTCACTCTCAAGGACATGAGCGCGGCCACGCTGCGCGTGCTGCGCCGGCGGCGCGACATCGCCTGTGTTTTGGTCAATCCGCTGCAGGCGCTACATCCGAATGCCGGCGCACCGTCCGACTCCACGCTGACCGATAGCAGCCGCGGTGCGCGCTTCGATCGGTCCGCCTACAGCGCCTGGCTGCGTACGCTGCGTGAGGTCTGCAGCGAGCGCAACATCGTCCTGATCTTTGACGAGGTGTTTGTTGGCTTTCGTCTGGCGCGCGGCGGCGCGCAGGAGTACTTCGGCGTCGGTGCCGACATGGTGACCTACGGTAAGA
>JASHTF010000130.1 GCA_030040715.1 Gammaproteobacteria bacterium
CTGCGCCAGATACTCGTTTACGGTGACGACGTGGACGCCCTCGCCCGCGAGCGCATTGAGGTAGACCGCGAGGGTCGCCATCAGCGTCTTGCCCTCGCCGGTCTTCATCTCCGCGATCTTGCCTTGGTGCAGCACGATGCCGCCGATCAGCTGCACGTCGAAGTGCCGCAGCTTCAGCGTACGGCGCGAGGCTTCGCGCACCACCGCAAATGCCTCGGGAACCAGTTGATCGAGCGTCGCTCCCTGCTTCAGGCGGTCACGAAATTCGACCGTCTTGCCACGCAGCTGCTCGTCGGACAGTGCCTGCAGGGCCGGCTCGAGCGCATTGGCCGCCCGCACCATACGGCCAAAGCCCTTGATCAGCCGCTCGTTGCGGCTCCCGAATACACGCGTGAGCGCCTGTAACACCATTTATACCCAGACAAAGATGAGACTGCCTCAGGACCTTACATGGAGGCAGAGGACGTCCGAGTCAACTATTGTAAGGTAGACCCGCGGCTCGGATAGGGGTTCGTCGAGGAGTCGGGCGTCGGGAAGGCGCGACACGGGGCGCCGGTCGGCCCCTCAAAGCGCAGCAACACGGCCGTCCCGGCGCAGATCGGGCTCAGCCGCGGCGGCTCACCGCCCCACTGTCACTGCCCCGCTGCGGACTTCGTAGTGCCGCCGGAGCTTGTCGTTCCGGGAGACCTTGTTCCCGCGCCGGAGCTCGTGGCCCCGGCGAGCTCGTTGTTGGAGCCGTGGCCGACGTAGCGCATCGGGTCGATCTGCTGCCCGTTCTTGAGCACCTCGAAGTGCACGTGCGGACCGGTCGAGCGTCCGGTGGAGCCGACGGTGGCGATCGCCTCGCCGCGCTGCACCTCATCGCCCACCGAAACCAGCGTGCGCTCCGCATGGGCGTAGCGTGTCACATAGCCCTTGCCATGCGTGACCTCGACCATGTTGCCATAGGCCCCACGCGGCCCCGCCCAGGTGACGATGCCGGAGGCTACCGCCAGCACATCCGAGCCCACAGCGGCGGCGAAATCGATGCCTTTGTGAATGCCCTCCTCGCCCGTGAACGGATCCATACGCTCACCGAAGTAGGAGGAAATGTAGCCGTCGTGCACCGGCCGGCCCGAAGGCTTGATCTCGGCCGAGAGTTGCCGCCCCATGATCACGTTGGTCAGGGCCGAGAGTTGCGCGGCGTGCAGGTCGATACGGCGACTGACCTCATCGATCATTGCTGACAGTCCCGGGGCGGCGGCGGTCGCCTCCTCGAGGCGGTCCTCGGGGCCGCCGAGCGGCGGATCGTGATCAAAATCGAATTCACGGCTGCTGATATTGGCCATCTCGGTCAACCGCTTGCCGAGGGCGTTCAAGCGGATCAGATGGGCATTCATCAGCCCGAGCCGCATGGCGAGCGCGTCGACCTTGTCCTGCAGCTGGACGCGCAGCTGCGCGATCTGGGTCTGGTCCGCCTTCAGGGCTGCGATCGGTTCCAGGGCCGCATAGCGCGCCATCGTGCGCTCTCCGAGCGCGACGCCCACCGCAAAGCTGGTGCCTATGAGGCCCAAGGCCACCATGAGCAGGAGCGCCAGGGGGAGCGGACGCGCCAGGTCGAAGTGTCGCGTACGCCCTTCACGCTGCGAGAAAAAAATGAGGTTCATGTCCGTCGCTCCGGCGCCCGCGCGCAGTGGTGCTGACAGGCCCTGCCTAACACATCCGAACTAACAGCGGCCCGACACCCCCGCGGTCCGCACCCCGACCATTCTTGTCCGTTGCGCCGAAGAATTGGGCTCGCCTTGTTTGGGCCACTGGCTTACGCTCAGTGCGCCTTCTTCGGCCGCTTTAGATCCTTGGTTTGACTATGCACAAGAAGTCCACCGCTGGCAAGAAGACTGGTGCACGTTCCCGCGCCTTGACGACGGCCATGCACCCGCCGGCGACGGCCGAAGTGGGGGGTGACAACGGCGGTCCACTATTTAGTCACATCGCCGCTCCCGCGCCCACGCGCGTGAGCCACATTTTGTCGCAGCAGGGCTTAAGTCAACTGAAAAGCAGCTCTCGCGCGCTGCGCGGCGGCACGACAGGCGAGTCCGCAACTTGGCTTGATTGGATGCGCGCGCAGCTGCCAGCGGAGCTGGCCGCGCATTTGGTAGAGGTGCTGCCAAAGAGCACGGGAGCCGAGCGTGAGCTGCTGGTGTTCGCCGATTCGCCCACCTGGTGCGCGCGATTGCGCTATGCGCTCATGGGGATTGAAGGCCACGTCCACCAGCGCGACCCGGCGATTCGCCGCCTGCGAGCTCGAGTCCTCATGCCCGCATTACGGCCGTAACTGCGGCGGCGCGGGCGCTACCACCAGCGACCGTCCGAGCGGGCCCGGGAGCGTCTCAGCTTGCGAGTGCGGTGCGCGGGCTCGGGCTCGGGCTGGCCGAGACAAACGAGATCGGCGCCTGCTCCGCCGTGTCAAACACGACTTCTTCCCAGCTGTCACGATCGGCGAGCAGCGCACGCAGCAAGCGGTTGTTGAGCCCATGCCCGGATTTGTGACCTGAGAACTGACCGATGAGGCTGCGGCCGAGCAGGTACAGGTCCCCGATCGCGTCGAGGATCTTGTGCTTGACGAACTCGTCCTCGTAACGCAGACCATCCTCGTTCAACACTCCGACGTCGTCGAGCACGATGGCGTTGTCGAGCGTGCCGCCGAGCGCCAGATTGTGTGCCCGCAGCGTCTCGAGGTCGCGCATGAATCCGAAGGTCCGGGCGCGGCTGATCTCCTTGAGGAAGGAGGTGGTGGAGAAGTCCATCGTGGCGCGCTGCAGCCGGCGCTTGAAGATCGGGTGGTCGAACTCAATCTCGAAATTGACCTTGAACCCCTCGAACGCTTCGAAGCGGGCCCATTTGTCCCCATCGCACACCTCGATCGGCTTTCTGATGCGGATGAAGCGCTTGGGCGCGAGCTGCTCCTCGATACCCGCCGCCTGCAGCAGGAACACGAACGGCCCGGCGCTGCCGTCCATGATCGGCACCTCCCCCGCGGTCAGCTCGACGCAGGCGTTGTCGACGCCGAGGCCGGCAAAGGCTGACAGCAGATGCTCCACGGTAGAGACGCGCACGTCCCCGGTGACCAGCGTGGTGCCGAGGGTAGTCTCGCCGACGTTCTGAGCCCGAGCCACGATCTCCACCGGCTGCGACAGGTCGACGCGGCGAAACACGATCCCCTGGTCGACCGGCGCCGGCCTGAGCGTCATCATGACCTTCTTGCCGGTGTGCAGCCCGACCCCGGTGGCGCGGATGGAATTACGCAGCGTTCTTTGGCCAAGCATCGGGAGGTCTCGCGCAGCAATCAGGGAGGGCGTTCAAGTCGATCATAGGCTAATCGTTTGTCCCAGGTCCGCCAACTGAATCGCGTTCTGCGAGTTTCGGTTGACATGCCCGCCGCCCTCACCCGTGCGGCCCCGCTCGGCTCGATCGGGCGTGGATCCACCGCCCGCATCAATCCGCCTGCCGGCGCAGGAACGCCGGTATGTCGAGCAGATCCTCGGCCGGCTCACCGCTCAAGCCATCGCCGACCGCCCGCTGGCGCACGATCGTGGGCTTGTCGAGCGCCGAGTAGTCGCTCGGAGTAAGCGGTGCCCGTGACCTCAGTGCCGCGCGGGCCGGTGCCTGCTCGGCGCCGCGGCCGAAGCCACCCTCGCGTCCACCGAAACCGCTCTCGCGCATCGCTGCGGCGCGCTCAGCGAGCGCCTCGCGCGGGTCGATCCGCCCCCGCCCGGTCGCCGGCAGGCTCGCCGCCTCGCCCAATCGACCCAGGCCGGTCGCGACCACGGTCACTCGGATCTGATTGCTCATCTCGGGATCGATCACGGTGCCCACGACGACGGTCGCGTCCTCCGAGGCATACTCCTTGACGATGCGGCCGACCTCCTCGAACTCTCCGATCGAGAGGTCGAGTCCGGCGGTCACGTTGACCAGCAGGCCATGCGCGCCGGCGAGATTGATGTCCTCGAGCAGCGGCGAGGACACCGCCGCCCCCGCTGCCTGTTGCGCACGGCCTTCGCCGCTCGCGAACCCGGTGCCCATCATCGCCGTGCCGGTCTCGCTCATCACCGTGCGCACGTCGGCAAAATCGACGTTGATCAACCCAGGCCGCGTGATCAGCTCGGCGATGCCTTGCACCGCTCCCTGCAGCACCTGGTTCGCAGCCTTGAAGGCATCGAGCAACGTAGTCGCCGGCCCGAGCACGGTGAGCAGCCTCTGGTTCGGGATCGTGATCAAAGAATCCACCTGCTTGGTGAGCTCGGCGATACCCATATCGGCGATCGACATGCGCTTGTTGCCTTCCATCTGAAACGGCTTGGTGACCACCGCCACGGTCAGGATCCCGAGCTCGCGCGCCACTTGCGCCACGATCGGTGCCGCGCCCGTGCCGGTGCCCCCACCCATGCCGGCCGTGATGAACAGCATGTCGCATCCCTCGATCAACTCGGCGATGCGGTCGCGGTCCTCCATCGCCGCCTGCCGTCCGACCTCCGGGTCCGCTCCGGCACCCAGCCCCTTGGTGATGTTGCTGCCAATCTGCAGCGACGTCTTGATCCTGGAGGCTTTCAACGCCTGCGCATCGGTATTGATGCAGATGAAGTCCACCCCCTCGATGCCGCTGGTCACCATGTGAGCGACCGCGTTGCCGCCACCGCCTCCCACGCCGATAACCTTGATCACCGCGCTCTGGCTATAGGCGTCCATCAGTTCGAACATCTGTCAGCTCCTTGAGATGGTCACGTGGTTGTTACGTCGATGCGATTCAAAACGACTGTCCGCTGCACTATTCCCTTGCCCACAAGCTCCTCATGCCGTCGCCTCGAAGCCGTCTTCTCCGCGACTCAAAAATGGCCCCTGAACCAGCCGCGCATGCGGTCGTACATGCCGGCGACGTTGCCGGCGAGCATGCCGACCCCGCCGGCGCCGACCGCGTTATCGCGCGCGTACTGCAGCAGGCCCACGCCCGTGGCGTAGATCGGATTGCGGATCCGATCGCCGAGGCCCTCGACCTGGGCCGGCACGCCGAGCCGCACCGGCACATGAAAGATCTCCTCCGCGAGCTCGATCGCTCCTTCCATGCTCGCGCTGCCGCCCGTGAGCACGATGCCGGCGGCGATCAGCTCCTCGAAGCCGCTGCGGCGCAGCTCCTCGCGGATCAGGTTGAACAGCTCCTCGTAGCGCGGCTCGACGATCTCCGCGAGCGTCTGGCGCGCCAGGCGCCGTGCGGGACGCTCGCCGACGCTCGGCACCTCGATGCTCTCGTCCGGGTTGGCGAGCTGCGAGAGTGCGCAGGCGAAGCGCACCTTGATGTCCTCGGCGTATTGGGTCGGCGTGCGCATCGACACGGCGATGTCATTGGTGACCTGATCGCCGGCGATCGGAATGACGGCTGTGTGGCGGATCGCCCCGCCGCAGAACACCGCGATGTCAGTCGTGCCGCCGCCGACGTCCACCAGGCAGATGCCGAGCTCGCGCTCATCGTCGGTGAGCACGGCGAGGCTCGAGGCGAGCTGCTCCAGCACCACATCCTCGACCGTGAGCCCGCAGCGCTGCACGCACTTGATGATGTTCTGCGCGGCGCTGTCGGCTCCGGTGACGATGTGGATCTTGGCCTCGAGGCGCACTCCGGACATACCGATCGGGTCGCGGATCCCCTCTTGTCCGTCGACGATGAACTCCTGGGGCAGCACGTGCAGAATCCGCTGGTCAGCCGGAATCGCGACCGCTTTCGCCGCTTCGATCACCTGATCGACGTCGGCCTGCGTCACCTCGCGGTTGCGGATCGCGACCACGCCGTGCGAGTTCAGGCTGCGCACGTGACTGCCGGCGATGCCGGCATACACGGAGTTGATCTCGCAGCTTGCCATGAGCTCGGCCTCCTCGACGGCGCGCTGAATCGATTGCACCGTCGATTCGATGTTCACGACCACGCCCTTCTTGAGCCCGCGCGAGGGCTGCGAGCCCATGCCGATGACCTCGATGGTGTCCTCGGGGGTGATCTCGCCGACCAGCGCGAGTACCTTGGAGGTGCCGATGTCGAGCCCAACGATGACCTCTTTGCTCGTGTTTCTAGCCATTTGCTGCCGTCGGATGTCTAGCCATGGGTGGGTGCTCCTTGTCGCGCGGCGGCACGGGTGCCGCTGCCTTTCCAGCCGATCGCAAATCCGTTGCCATAGCGCATGTCGACGTAGGCGATGTCGTTGACGCGCGCGCGCACCAGCTTCGCCGCAGCGTCCATGAAGCGTCCGAAGCGCTCGGACATCTGCTGCCGACCGAGGCGCACGGTCACCCCGTCGTCGAGCTTGAAGCTCCAGGCGCCACGCGCATCGAGCACGAGTGTGGTCAGATGAAGTCCGGCCTCGGTGAGCCGTCCCTGCATGGAAAGGTAGCTCGCGGTCACTTCCTGCTCGGACCCCGGCGGACCGATGAGCTCGGGCAGCTCGGGCGGCAGAAACGGCGCTGCGCTCAGAAACAGCTGTCCGCGCGCGTTCACGAGCCCGGTACCGTTAAAGCGCGCGACCGCGCTTTGCTCGACGATTTCGATCCTCAGACCGCGGGGCCAGCTGCGTTGTACGGTAGCGCTGTCCACCCACGGCAGCAGCGCGAGTCCGCGGCTGATGTCCGCGAGGTTGACACTGACCAGACCCGCGCCGTCCAGGTGGGCGCGTACCAGGCGCTCGACGTCGAGTGGCGATACGTGCTGCAGCCGGCCCGTTACGATGACGCGCTCGATCGGCTGATCGAGCACCGCGTGCAGCGCCGCGCCGACGAGCAGCAGCAGCCCGAGCGTCACGACCGCCCAGCCGAGGCGCCGCCGCACCCGCGGCGCGAACGGCGCTCGCGCGGTGCGCTCAGAGCGTCGCCGGCTATTGCGTGCCGCGCTGCCTTGTCTACGCTTCCACATCGGCTGCTTCGCCCTCCGGCACGCGCACCAGACTGGTCTCGAGCACACGCCAGACCAGCTCATCGAACTCGACGCCGGCGGCGCGCGCGGCCATCGGTACCAGGCTGTGGCTGGTCAGGCCCGGCACGGTGTTGATCTCGAGCAGCAACGGCCGCCCGGTTCGGTCCAGCATGAAATCGGCGCGGCCCCAGCCCTCGGCACCGCAAGCATCGAACGCCGCGAGCGCGAGCCGCGAGAGGTGCTGCTCCGCCGGCGCCGACAGGCCCGAGGGGCAGTGATAGCGCGTATCGTCGCGCAAGTACTTGGCCTGGTAGTCGTAGAAGCCGCGCGCCGTCTCGATGCGAATCGAAGGCAGCGCCTCGCCCTGCAGGATCGCGACCGTGTACTCAGTGCCGATCACGCAACGCTCGACAAACACCACCGCATCCAGGCGCAGCGCCGCGCGCCACGCAGGCTCGAGCTCCTCGGCACGATCGATGCGCGCGACGCCGACGCTCGAGCCCTGCGAGGCCGGCTTGATGAACAGCGGCAACCCCAGTCGCTCGAGCGCCAGATCCAGGTCCTCAAGGGCACTCAACACCTGGTAGTCCGGCGTGGCGACGCCGATGGCCTGTGCGAGGCGTTTGCTGCGCAGCTTGTCCATGCCGAGAGCCGAACCGAGCACACCGCTGCCGGTATACGGGATGGCGAGAAGCTCAAGCGCGCCCTGCAACGTGCCGTCCTCTCCGCCCGGGCCGTGCAGCGCGATCCACACACGGTCGATGCCGAGCTCGATGAGCTCGGTCAGCGGCCGCTGCGCGGGATCGAACGCCTGGGCATCGACGCCGCGCCGTTGCAGCGCTCCAAGCACCGCCTCTCCGGTCAGCAGCGAGATCTCGCGCTCGCTCGAGCTCCCACCGAGCAGTACCGCGACACGACCGAAGGCGGCCGGCTTGCTCGCGCGGCGCACTCCGCCCGCCTGCGGCCGCAGATGGATCAGCATCGCCCCTCCCCCGGCGGCGGCTGGCCTGTCGGCGGCTGCCCCGGCAGCTGCGGGGGCCCCGGCAGCGGTGGTGCCGGCTCGCCGACGATGCGTACCTCGGGCTCGAGTCTGACTCCGTGCACGCGTTCCACGGTCGCCCGCACGTGCAGGATCAGCTGCTCGATCTGCGTAGCGCTCGCATGCCCGGTATTGAGAATGAAGTTGGCGTGCTTCTCAGACACCACCGCATCGCCGATGCGATAGCCCTTGAGTCCGGCCGCCTCAATCAAACGTGCCGCGTAATCGCCGGGAGGATTCTTGAACACCGAGCCACAGCTCCAGGCGCCCAGTGGCTGGGTCTCGCGCCGCCGCGTCAGCAACGCCTGCAGTTTGCCGGGCTCGGGCACCCGCGGCTCGAACTGTAGCTCCGCCGCCAGGAACCACTCATGCGCGGCGGGCAGCACCACCTCGCGGTAGCCGACCCGAAATTCCCCCGCCTCACGCGCGTATTGGCGGCCACGGCGGTCGAGAGTCTGCACCGAGACCACGTGCCTCCAGGTCTCATCACCGAACGCTCCCGCGTTCATCGCCAGCGCGCCGCCGAGCAGCCCGGGAATGCCGCTGAAGAATTCACCGTCCGCGAGTTCCCAGCGCACACAGGCGCGGGCGATGCGCGCACAGGGCACGCTCGCCTCGCAGTAAATGCGCCGCTCGGCGCGCCGTTCAATGCGGGTGAAGACTCCTGCGGTCGCGATGACCACGCCGCGGATGCCGCCATCGCGCACCAGGAGATTGCTGCCGAGCCCCACCCAGTAGACCGGCACCTGCGCCGGCAGCGCGCGCAGGAACGCCGCCAGATCGTCGCGGTCCCGCGGAGTGAAATGCGCCTCCGCCGGCCCGCCAGCGTGCCAGGAGGTATGCGCGGACATCGGCTCGCCGTAGCGCACGCGCGCCCGGAAGGTCGCGGCGATCATCTGCTTGATGCCCTCGCTCGGCGGCATGATCGGCTGCGGCCTCATGCGCTCAGCGCCCGGAGCCGCGCTGGCAACTCATGCGCGATGGCGCCGATGTGGCCGGCGCCCATCATCACGATGACATCGCCCGGTCGCAGCACAGCCCGCAGCGGCACCGCGACCTCCTCGATGCGCTCGACGAAGATCGGCTCGACTTTGCCGCGGCTGCGCACCGCGCGGCAGATCGCGCGCCCGTCGGCGTCCTTGATCGGCGCTTCACCGGCTGCATAGACCTCACCGACCAGCAGCACGTCGACGCCGGAGAGCACGGTGGCGAAGTCATCGAGCAGGTCGTGCGTGCGGGTGAAGCGATGCGGCTGAAACACGAGCACCAGCCGCCGTCCGGGCCAGGCCTGATGCAGCGCCTCGAGCGTCGCGGCGATCTCGGTGGGGTGGTGGCCATAGTCATCGACGATGCTGACCGCGCCGCCCGCGATCTCCACGTCACCGATGTGCTGCATGCGCCGGTCAATGCCCTGAAAGCCCGCGAGCGCGCGGCGGATCGCCTCATCGTGCACGCCGAGCTCGGTTGCCACGGCGATGGCGGCGAGCGCATTGCGCACGTTGTGCGTGCCGGGGAGGTTCACCACGACCGACAGCGGCTGGCTGCGGCCGGGCAGTTGCACGTCGAAGCCCGTGCCGCTGCGGGTGCGCTTGAGGTTCACGGCGCGCACGTCCACTCCGCGCGACAATCCGTAGGTCACGATCGGGCGGCTCACCTGCGCCACGATCGAGCGTACCTGCTTGTCATCCCCGCACAGCACCGCGAGGCCATAGAACGGCAGGTTGTGCAGAAAGCTCACGAAGCTGCGCTTGAGCTTGCCGAAGTCGCCATCGTGGGTACCCAGATGATCGTTGTCGATGTTGGTCACGACCGCGATCACCGGCTGCAGATGCATGAACGAGGCATCGCTCTCGTCGGCCTCGGCGACCAGGTAGCGTCCGGTGCCGAGCCGTGCATTGCTCGCGGCGCTCTTCAGGCGGCCGCCGATCACGTAGGTCGGGTCCTGATCCGCCAGCACCGCGGCGATCAGGCTCGTGGTCGTGGTCTTGCCGTGCGTGCCCGCGACTGCGATCGCTTCGCGAAAACGCATCAGCTCGCCGAGCATCTCGGCTCGAGGCACCACCGGTATGCGCTGCGCGAGCGCCGCGCAAACCTCCGGATTGTCGGCCGGCACCGCGCTCGAGACCACGACCACGTCGGCACCGGCAATGTTCTCGGCCGCATGGCCGATGCGGATCGCAGCGCCGAGCGCCGCCAGCCGCTCGACCAGCGCGTTCGGCTTGAGGTCCGAGCCCTGCACGCGATAGCCGAGGTTCAGCAGCACCTCGGCGATGCCGCTCATACCTGCTCCGCCGATGCCGACGAAGTGAATGGTGTGGATACGACGCATGCGCGCAGCCCCGTGGGTCATGGCATCTGCCGGCAGCGGTGCGGTAGCGACAGCCGCGACGGCCGAGGTGGCCGCCGGAGCGCCGGAGCAGCAGAGCAGCCGCGCGTCCGGACGCGCGCTCATGCGTGACCTCCCGCTCCCCCGGCCACGGCGATGCAGATCTCGGCCAGGTCGCGTGCGGCATAGGGCCGGGCGAGCCCGCGCGCCCGTTCAGCCATCGCCAGCACCGTGGCGCGTCCCGAACACAGGCGGCGCAGCTCCTCGGCCAGCCGCTCACCGGTGAGCTCGCGCTGAGCAATCATGACCGCGGCCCCCGCCCCCACCAGCACCGCGGCGTTACGCGTCTGATGATCGTCGGTAGCGGCCGGAAACGGCACCAGGATGGCCGCGACGCCGGCAGCTGCGAGCTCCGAGACCGTGAGGGCACCCGCGCGGCAGATCACCAGATCCGCCCAGCCGTAGGCCGCGGCGACGTCCTCGATGAAGCCGTCGATACGCGCGCTCACGCCTGCTTGCGCGTACTGGCGCTGTGCGCTCTCGAGTCCCTTGGAGCCGGCCTGATGGTGCACGTCGAACTCGAGCGGCGCGGCGAGCGCCAGCGCAGACGGCACGGTCGCGTTCAGATGCGCCGCGCCCTGGCTGCCTCCGAGCACGAGTAGCCGCATGGGACCCGAGCGCGGTGCGAACCGCTGTGCGGGGGGTGGAAGCTCGACGATCTCGCGCCGCACCGGATTACCGATGACCTGCGCCCCGATGCCCGAGCCGAAGCTGCCCGGAAACGCCGTCAGCACGCGCGCGGCCAGGTGCGCCAGACAGCGGTTAGTGAAGCCCGCGACCGCGTTCTGCTCATGAATGAGCAGCGGCCTGCGCAGCAGCCAGGCGGCAAGGCCTCCGGGCCCAGCGACGAAGCCGCCCAGACCGACCACCAGTGCCGGATGCC
>JASHTF010000015.1 GCA_030040715.1 Gammaproteobacteria bacterium
AGCCGTCGTCACCCCAGGGGAAGGCCAGCGCGCACCCCGGCAGCTCCACGGTAGCAGCGACTCGGCGCTGCGCGAGGTCGACGACCGTCACCGAGGACGCCGGCTGCATGTTGTAGACGTACGCGTACTTGCCACTCGCACTGATGTCGCAGTCATGGTCGAGCGAATCGACCATCAGCCGTCCCGTAGGCAGCGAAATCTCATTAACCAGATTCAGCGTCCTGGTGTCATACACCGATATCATGTCCTGACGCGTGCCGCGATTGCCGAGCGTCCAGATCGACTCGCAAACGTAGAAGTAGCGTCCCGCCGGATCGAGCGCGAACACACTGCTGGACGCTGCGGGTATCAGGCCTTCGATCGCGAGCGTATCGCCGTCCAGAATCTTGACGCCGCTGTCCTCATACGAGTCCATCACGAACAGGCGATGCGGATAGGATGGCTTGAGCGTCGCCACATCCATCTGCTCGGCTTGAGGAACCGCAGGCTGTGCCAGGGCCAGCGCGGGGACCAGAGCAATGATCAGTGCCGCTAGGATTTTCATCGCAGATTCCTTCTGGTTGCCCCGGCAGAGAAGGCGGGGCCTTCAGATCGTCACACAGTCGCTCAGGGCGGTCAATGACAGGCCGCCCCGTGGGGACCCCTTGAGCCCCGCCGGCGCCGGCGCACCGTGGCGGCACCGGCCGACGCTGCTCAGAAGCCGGGTACCCATACAAAGCCGCCAGCACGGACGCTGCCCTTGACCTTCTGTTCTCCGGTCTCCGGATCCAGCACCAACAGGTTACCGCTCCTCGCGGTCGCGTACAGCAGCGGCGTCTCGTCCTGGCTGACCGCAATCCCCGTCATCGGCTCGGGAAGCTGCAGGCGCCTGACCAGCGTATGCGAGGCCGCATCCAGCACCCACAGCTCGGTGCCGGGGTCGCGCTGTGACCAATGCGCTCCGACGTGCATCAGAACGTAGAGCCGGTTTTTCCCCTTGTGCCAGGCAATCATGCGGGTGCCGCCGGGTCGCCACGCCAGTTCCTGTACTCCGGTGCTCGCCACCGGCAGGCCCGCGGCCGCCTGCAGCGACCAGGGCTTGTCGATCTTCGGCCGCTCACCGAGTTGCGCCGGATAGATCAACCCCGTATACGACAGAAAATAGGTGCGCCCAGAGTCGCGATCCACCAGGCTCTCCTCGAAGATCGGATCGCTGTCGGCATCGAAGAACCGCGCGCTGTGCGCGATCCTCTGCGAGTGACCGTCCGAGGTGAGCGGGACGGTAGCCACGGTACCGTCGCCGCACAGGGTAGAGAATCCCCGATCGCCCCAGGGAAATGCTCCCGCGCAACCGGGGATCTCGACCACCGAGGCAACGCGGCGCTGCGCCAGGTCCACGACGATGATCGATGAGGCCGGCTGCATGTTGTATACGTAGAGATATCTGCCGCGCGAGCTGATGTCGCAGTTGTGGGTGCGAGTGCCGACGATCAAGCGGCCTGGAATCGATATCTCGCCCGCGAGGTTCAAGCTCGTCGGGTCATAGATCGAGATCATGTCCTGCCGGGTGCCGCGATTCCCCAGCGTCCAGATCGTCTCGCAGACGTAGAAGTTGCGGCCCGCTGGATCGAGGGCCAGCACGCCACGCTCGCCCGGGATCGTCCCTTCAATCTGCAGCGTATCCCCATCGAGAATTTCGAAGCCCGCGCCACCGAAAAAGCCCATGGCCGCAAACAGCCGATGGGGGTACTGCGGCTTGAGCGTCGCCACGTCGAGCTGCTCGGCCTGCGGCACCGGGCTCTGAGCGAGCGCGAACGCGGGCGCGAGCGCCAGCAGAGTCACCGCCAGAGTTCTCACGCCCGATACCGGCCGTCCTCGTCCAACGTCGTATCGCCGAACACTACGCATGCGCAATGCCCTGTGCCGCCCCTCATCACTCACTTGTGGAAGATGAACGTAAGTCCCATGGTGCGGGGCACTATGGTATTGACCCACTCCAAGCGGCTGTTCCTGTCGATGTCGGCGGGCACGGTGGAGGCGTACGTGGTAATCGGATGCGCATCGGAGAGATTGTTGACGAAGGCATCGATCTCCCACCGTCCCACCGTCACGCCCGTGCGCAGGTTGAGCTGATTCAGCGACGCCAGCGCGTAATTGTAGGGATCGTACAGCGTGGTGCGCGGATCGAACTGCGGGCCGAGCCACTTCGGACCGCTGATGTACTGATCGTCCGCGCGGAAGAAAGCCTCGTGCGCGAAGGCGTTGAAGCGATATTCGAGCCCGAGCGTGCCGCTCCAGGGCGGATTGGGCATGCCATTGGCGCCGTTGATGGCATCGCCGGGTTCGACGATCGGCGTCGGCGCCTCGGGCGAGATCTTAGCAGCCGAGCTGTAGCGCGCTTCGGTAAAGCCGACGGCGAGATTGAGGCTCAACTGGTCCGTCGCCCGAAGATCAGCCTGGAAATCCGCTCCCTTGGAGACCGCCTGGCCAAGGTTGCCGATGAAGCCGATGCCACAGATTGGCAGCAGCGCGAACTGTTGAATGTGATACCAATCGATGTAATAGACCGCCGACGCAAGCTGCAGTCGATTGGCGATGTTGTTCTTGGCACCGATCTCGTAGCTCTCGGTGGTATCGGAGCTATAGCTGAGCGGCGTGCTGGTCAGGCCCAGATCTTTAAAATCCTGCGAGCACGACGCGTACGAGATCGGCGAATTCGCCCCGCCCGGCCGGAAGCCGCGGGCATAGGTCGCGTAGTACAGGTCGTTCGGAGTGGCCTGGAAATTCAGATTCGCCTTGGGCGTGAAGCTACGCGCCTTGTTGTACCCACCCGCGGGGAGTGGCGGCCCAAATTCCTGCGATCCCGCGGTCAGCTCGTCGAACGAATAGCTGATGTCCGACTCGCGCAGCCCGATGTCGAGCTTCCACTGATCGGTGAAGGCGTAGCTGGCATCGCCATAGACAGCGTACTGCCGCGTGTACTGGTTCTCCCAGGTGTACCAGGAGGCGTTCGGATTAGTGAGATTCGGTATTGAGAATATCTCTGTTTCCGTCAGGCCTACCAGATTCCACAATGCGGCATCATCGTTGCCGTAGATCCAATTCTGATCGATCTGCTGGTCGAGCTCGTAGAAGAACCCGGTGGTCCATTGCCACTTGGAGCTGGGGTCGTTCGATTGCAGGCGGAACTCCTGCGTCTCGTTGTAGAACCAGCTGTAGGTAGGCGCCGGCGCGTAATAGGTGAATCCATCCGGCAAATGATACCCGGTCCCGTTGACCCACGGCAGGCCGTTATACCAGACGTTCGGGTTGGCGCACGGGCCCGGGCACGCGGTGTAATAGTTCTGGGCCAGGTCCTGGAAGAAGCCGAGATTGTATTCCGTGCCGCCGTAGCTGCTGCTGGTGTAGCGGTCGAAATAAGAGCTGTTGGAGATGAAGTCGGCAAATCCGAGGTTACCCTGGATCTTCAGCGACGACAGATAGAAGTGATCGTCATACGGATAGCGCTCCGGATCGCCATCGTAATATTCGTTCTGGCTGGGATTGGAGTAGATCGGATAGTACTGGCTGATGTCGTTCTGGCTCTTGATCTGGTAATACAGCGAGGGCGTGATCTGCCAGTTCTGCGTCGGCTCCCACAGCACCGCCAGACGAAACATTTTCTCGTTAGAGCGATTGGCGTTGGAATCGACGACGTTCTCCGAGGCGAGTTGCTCCGACGGTGGCAAATTCATCAGCGTCGGCGAATACGGATTGATGCGATCCTGCCAGCCACCCAAGTACGTGATCATCGCGGTCACGCGAATGCCGAGCACGTTGTCGATCAGCGGCATGCCGCCGGCGACGCCGATCGAGTAGTTGTTGGCGCCGCCCTGGGTATACGAGATTTCGTCGCGACTGTAGAGGCTCGACTGCGTTACGCTCGGCTGCGTGGTGATGTAGCGCACCGCGCCGCCTTCGGCACCGGCGCCGAACAGAGTTCCCTGCGGACCGCGCAGCACCTCGATGCGATCCACGTCGAAAGCCTGGGGCAGCGCGTCGATGTCGGTACGGGTCTGAATCGGCGTATCGTCGATGTAGATGCCGGTGGTATCGGCGCCGCCGCTCGAGGAGATACCACGGATCGAGATTTCGTTGGTCCGATCGGTGTCGATGACCACGCCCGGCGTGTACTTCGCCATGTCGGTGAAGTCCTTGATGCCGAGCGTGTCGATATTCTGCTGAGTGATCGCGGTGATGCTGATCGGGACCTTGGTAATGTCCTCCTGGCGCCGCTCGGCGGTCACGACGATCTCCTGCAGCTCGGTTCCAGTGGTAGCCGCCGGCGCGGGCGCACCCGCGGCGGTCGGCTGCGCGGCCACCGAGGGAGCAGCCGCCGCAGTCGCGGCGTAGGACAGTGCGTCGCTGGTGGCGCTGACCGGCACCCGATGTGCCGCGCCGCTCGGCACCAGCGCCACCGCCGCGTCGCCGACGTATCGATAGTTAAGACCCGTGCCAGCCAGCAGCGCGCTCAGGGCGTTTGCCGTCGACAGCGTTCCGCTGACCGCGTTGAATTTCTTGCCCCTCAGATCCTCGGCCGAAGCGAGGATCTGAATTCCCGCCTGCTGACTGAGCGCGTGCAGTGCGCTCGCCGGATCTGAGGCGGAGATGTTGAAGCTATGCAGCTGTTGTGCAACCGCCGGCGCCGACAGCGTGATCGCCAGCAGTGAGGCCACGATGAAAGCGCTGATGGAGCCGAGTCTGTGAGTGAGTATTGTCATTTCTTGAACTCCCCTCTGGGGCATCAAGCACGGCGGGTGCAACTGCCGCCGCAGCTAGCCTGCGATCCACGTCTCCCGAAAGCAACTCTCATGACGATGAACGGCACGCGCTTTGCCCCTAGCACCTAGCGAACCGTCATTTGGCTCCAATCCCTACTGCCGTGATCGGCCCGCCTCGTTGCTGCCACACAACAGGGACTGCCCTGGCGAGCGCCGCCACCGCTCACACCGGCCGAATCAAGATCGATGCATCCGTTAGTCCGCCACGGTCGGCACCGCCGCCGCATCGGTTTCCGGCTCGACGCTGGCCGCGTTGGCGTCACTTCGCAGCCGTATCCGCTCGCCATCCACCACCACGGTCGCCCCCAAAGCCCGCGCCGCGGCCAGCGCAAAGTCATCGAGCTCGATCGTGCGGAACACGCCTACCACCGGCCTCGCCGCCAGGACCGGATCATCGATGATGATCTGGCGGCGGTTGTAGCGGTTGATCTCGGTCACTGCCGACTGCAGGGTCTCGTTGTCGAACGACACCAGCCCATCACGCCACGCGAGCTGCCGCTCGGCCTCCGCCGCCGCGATCGTGTGCACCTCGACACCACCGCGATCGAGAACGACGGCGCGCTGATTGACCGTAATACGTTGACCTTCGGGCCGTGAGCTCGCAGCCCCGTGCCCGAGCTCCACCGTGCCTTCCGTGACGGTCACAGACGTGTGGCTCGGTCCGAGCCGCACGTCAAACGCAGTGCCGACGGCGCGTACGCTCAGGGCCTCCGTCAACACCACGAAGGGGCGCGCCGGGTCGGGCGCCACTTCGAACAACGCCTCGCCCTGCATCAGGCCGATGCGTCGCTGATGCCCATCGAACTCCACCAGCATGTCGCTGGCGGTATTCAGCAGCACGCTGGAGCCATCCGCGAGCCCGATGCGGCGCAGTTCGCCGATGCCGCTGTGGTAATGCTGCCGCCGGCCTCGCGCCACCAT
>JASHTF010000131.1 GCA_030040715.1 Gammaproteobacteria bacterium
CCGAGGCAGCGCCCTGCGTGCGGGCGGTCGTCCGTTGCGCGCTCGCCCGCGCGGACCGACCCGCGCGCACCGCCGACGCCGGCGTCCCGCCAAGCAGCTCCGCCATCGCCTTGCCGAGGTCAGCGGGTGATTTCACCGCGCGCACGCCGGCCGCAGCCAGGGCGCGGTATTTATCCGCGGCGGTGCCCTTGCCGGCCGCGATCACGGCACCCGCGTGACCCATGCGTTTTCCGGGCGGCGCGGTCACGCCCGCGATATAGGCCACGACCGGCTTCGAGACGAAACGGTGGATGTGCTCCGCGGCAGCCTCCTCGTCGGAGCCGCCGATCTCTCCCACCATGATGATGCCCTGGGTCTGCGGGTCGCGCTCGAACAACTCGAGCACGTCGATGAAGTTCATGCCGCGCACGGGATCACCGCCGATGCCGACGCAGGTACTCTGGCCGAGTCCTATGTTCGAGGTTTGAAACACCGCCTCATAGGTCAGCGTGCCCGAGCGCGACACGATGCCGACGTTGCCGCGCTTGTGAATGAACCCAGGCATGATGCCGAGCTTGCATTCGCCGGGCGTGATCACGCCGGGGCAATTGGGACCCACGAGCCGCGTCGGCGATCCAACCAGTGCGGCCTTGACCTTGATCATATCGTTGACCGGAACGCCCTCGGTGATGCAGACCACCAGCTCGACGCCGGCATCGGCAGCCTCGAGGATTGAGTCGGCGGCGTAGGGAGCCGGCACGTAGATCATGCTCGCGGTCGCGCCGGTTGCGCGCACCGCCTCACGCACGGTATCGAATACCGGCAATCCGAGATGCTGTTCGCCGCCACGGCCCGGCGTGACGCCACCCACCAGCTTGGTGCCGTAGGCGAGCGCCTGCTCGGAGTGGAACGTGCCCTGCTTGCCGGTGAAGCCCTGGCAGATGACCTTGGTGCGTGCGTTGACCAGAATGCTCATGGGGGTGTCCTAAAAGCCGTGCCGCGCCGTCAAGCCGCCGCCGACGTCGCGGCGCTGCGCGCGCGACGCGCTTGATCGACCACCTTGCGCGCGGCGTCAGTCAGATCCGCGGCCGGAATGATGGCCAGACCGCTGCTCGCGAGCCGCGCCCGCGCGACATCCGCGTTGGTGCCCTCGAGCCGCACCACGACCGGCACGCTCGAGCCTACGTGCTTCACGGCGTTGATGATGCCATCGGCGATGAGGTCACAGCGCACGATGCCACCGAAGATGTTCACCAGGATCGCCTTGACCCGCGGATTGGACAGGATCAGCTCGAATGCAGCCGTGACGCGCTCGCTGGTGGCCCCACCGCCGACGTCGAGAAAGTTGGCCGGCTCCCCGCCGTGGAGCTTGATCAAGTCCATGGTCGCCATCGCCAGCCCCGCGCCATTGACCATGCAGGCGATATTGCCGGCAAGAGACACGTAGTTGAGATCGTGCTCGCTCGCGCGACGTTCCGTCGGGTCTTCCTGCCCTTTATCCCGCAGCGCCGCCATCTCCTTCTGGCGAAACAACGCATTGACCTCGATATCGACCTTGGCATCCAGCGCCACCAGCGCGCCGCTGCGGGTCATGATCAGCGGATTGATCTCGATCAGGCTGGCATCGCGCTCGAGATACAGGCGGTACAGAGCGAGCGCGATCGCCTGGAACTGATCGACCTGCTTGCCGCGGAGCTCGACCCCGAATGCAAGCTGCTTGCACTGAAACGGCATCAGGCCGCTCGCCGGGTGCACATTGACCGACAGGATCTGCTCGGGCGTGCGTGCGGCCACTTCCTCGATCTCCATACCGCCGGCCTTCGAAGCCACCACCGCGATGCGCCCGCGCTCGCGGTTGAGCGTGAGACTGAGGTAGAGCTCGCGCGCGATATCCGAGCCGACCTCGACATACACGTGCTCGACCGGCAGTCCCGAGGGCCCCGTTTGCTTGGTGACCAGACGCGTGCCGAGCATCTCAGCCGCCGCCGCGCGCACGGCGTTGGTATCGCGCACCAGCTTGACGCCGCCCGCCTTGCCGCGACCGCCGGCGTGCACCTGCGCCTTGACGACCCAGACATTTCCGCCCAGCGCTTCCGCCGCGGCGACCGCCTCATCTGCGCTGCCTGCGACCCGGCCCTGCGGCACGGGAATCCCGTAGCTCGCGAGCAGCTTCTTGGCTTGATACTCGTGTAGGTTCATTGCGCAGCCCGCCGCCAGTCGAGGCGATCCCCGGTCGAAAGGTGGCGGATTATCCCGAAAAGCGCAGCGCGAGACCAGAATGCGCGGCGCCCGCGACGAGGCGGCGCCGCGAGTGCGGCGCGGGGATGAGCCTAATCGACGCTGTAGCCGCGGGCCTCGAGACAGGCGGTCATGGCGCGCCGATAGAGCGCGCTCTTGTTCGCGTTCTGGTCCGGGGCCACGCCACCGCCGGGCTGGGTCGGATCAAAGCCCGTTTGGCCTGTCGCCCAGCTGTGGCATTCGTAGCGATCCTGCGACTGTTGCGCCGGCGACTGACCGTTCTTCGGGTAGATGAAGAACTGCTCCCCTGCCGGACCCGGCGGCGGCCCGGCGGGCGGCGCTCCGGGCTGCTCAGCGCCGGGCGGCGGTGCGACCACCTGGTAGGCGTTCGCGCCCGCTTCCCACTGATAGTAGACATCGTCGGCGTAGTAGTAAGGCGCACCGCCGATCCATACGGTGGTCGCAAACGGTGGCAGCACTGAAACCACCAGACCCGGCGGCGGAACCGCTACTACGAAACCTCCGGTGCCGGCGACATACCACACACCCGCGGCAAAAAAGAACGGGCGCCCGCCGAAATAAAAGGTCCGGTAGCCACCGGGCAGCGCGCGCACGAACGCACCGCGCGGCGGATAGTAACGACCGTGGCCGTAACGGTTATCGAACACATCATGACCACCGCGCTCGCGATCGAAGTGCTGAGCCATGACGCTCGCCACCGGCGCGGCCATGGCGCCTATCAGCACGGCCGACACCCACGCCCATTTCAATTTCGATGCAGTATTCATGGCAGTGCTCATGCTGGCGCTATCCGATCGTATAGCCCCGCGCCGTCAGGCAGGCGCTGATGGCGCGGCGATAGTTCGCAGCGGCGGCCTGTGCAGCGGCCTGGCTCTGGGCATAGGCCTGGTTGTACTGCTGCTGCTCGGCTTGCGCTTGCGCCTGCGCATTCGCGTCACTCGCTGTGCCGATCGCCGCGCCGGTAATTCCGCCTACGACCAGCCCAGCACCCGCCTGGCGCGGGCCGGCAATGGCAGCTCCCAGGAGAGCACCGGCGATCGCGCCGACCGCCGTCCCGCTACCTGGTGGGTTGGCGGGCTGGACCACCACGCGCTGACCGGCAGGCGTTCCGGGTCGGCTCGGGTCAAACCCGCTCTGCTGAACCGCCCACACGTGACACTCGTAGCGGTCCTTATCGAGTTGCTGGGGGCTTTGCCCCTGCGCCGGATAGACGATGAGCGTCTGCTGCGCGACGGGCGGAGGCGGCGGTGCGGGCACGACATAATGCCGTGGCGGCGGCTCGACACAGCCTGCGAGCAGCGCCATCAATGCCACGCTCGGGAATGTCCAGATTCGAGTAAGTGTTTGATTCATCATAACCGCACACAACGAGCTTCTCGATGTTAGGTTGACACGTTCGTCATGAATCCTGACTGAACCGTCGCCATGGCAGTTCTGCCGAAGTTCACAGAATATCGATTAGACCGCGGTGCAGCACAAGGTTCAATGCTACTTTCCGGTCGCTCATGCCGAACGCCGAAGCGATGCGCTCCTCCAGCGATGCGATCGAGGCTCCTGAGCCTATTCACGGAGCCGCCGGCGCAACTGCAGCCGCGGCCGAAGGCGCGGCGGCCGCAATCAGCCCTCGGGCGGACGTCTCCGTAGCGCCGGCGATCTCCGCGGCTCAGTCCGAGGGCACCCCCGATGATGGCCGCGATCTGGCCTGGCGCATCGTCGGTCTGGCGAACTTCTATCGCCTGCTGCTCCCGCCGACGCTGTACGGAATCTACCTGTTGGCGCGGCCGCTCTCGCCCATCGGAGCCGCACAACCGCAGTCATTCCTGCTCACCTGCGTCACCTACTGGATTTTGGGGGCGCTGCTCGCCTTCGGTGGTCGCGGCCGTTGGCCCAACCGCCGTGTACTGGTACTCGCGAGCATCCTGCTCGACACCGCGGCGATCAGCGCGCTGCTCTATTGCAGCGGCGGCGTCGGCAGCGGCCTCGGCATCCTGCTCGTGATTCCGGTAGGCGCCATGGCGCTGCTCAGCGAAGGCGCAATGGCACTCGCGGTGGCCGCGATCGCCGCGCTCGGACTGCTGATCCAGCAGATCCTCACGGTAGTTCTCGGCAATGCCAGCCCCGGCTCGAGCGACTATTCGCTCGCGGGGATTCTCGGAGCGGTGCTGTTCGTGGTGGCGCTGTGCGCCTGGCCGATCTCGGATCGGCTGCGTGAGAGCGCGGCGCTGGTGCGCAAGCAGGAGGTTGATCTCGCCAACCTCGCGCAGCTGTCGCAGTACATTCTGCAGCATCTGCGCGAGAGCATCCTCGTCGTCGACACGTCCGACCGCATTCGTCTTATCAACGAGGCCGCCGCGCAGATGCTCGGCGACTCGCTCGCAATACCGGGTGCGCTGATCGGAGAGGTCTCGCCCCGCCTGCTGTATTTGCTGACGACCTGGCGAAACGACAGCGGCGCGGC
>JASHTF010000132.1 GCA_030040715.1 Gammaproteobacteria bacterium
TAGATCTCCCTGGGAACTCGATTCCCCTGAAGGGCCCACGAAGACTACGTGGTTGATAGGCTGGATGTGTACGTGCAGTAATGCACTGAGCTAACCAGTACTAATTGCCCGTGAGGCTTGACCATATAACACCCAAGGCGTTTGTTGATCGCCGAAGGGACGATGCATTTAGAGCTGATGAGCGATCTATCAATGCAGATTGATTGCGTGCATCGGCGAACGCGACCAGCGTCGAGACAAAGACTTCTCCGAACAGCCTGGCGGCAATAGCGAGCGGGAACCACCCGATCCCATTCCGAACTCGGAAGTGAAAACGCTCCGCGCCGATGGTAGTGTGGCCGCAAGCCATGCCAGAGTAGGTCACTGCCAGGCTCTCCATAGCAAGGCCCCGAGGCTTACCCGAGTCTCGGGGCCTTTGTGTTTGTAGAACCGGATCGAGGACCGCGGGAGCGCCGGTCAGCCTGAGGCGGGCTGCGGTCCACCGGACGCGAGCTAGGCCCGACGTTCAGGCGTGATGATAAATGCTCTTCAGCTCGACGTGGCCGACGGTGGGATCCTTGAGGTCGCGGGTGTAGGTGAGGATTCCGGACTTAGGGTCGACCTCATAGCGCTCCGTCAGTGCTCCGCCACCCAGGTAGCGGTGGCGCACGACGAAGGCCTGTCCCGACCAGCCCGAGCTGACGGTTGCATTGCCGTATTCGTCGAAGCGCACGAACGACTCGCCCGGCTGATAGTCGCTCGCCGGCAGATGATCGCTCTGGACCGTCACGGTATCCGGCTGCACTTGCAGGCTCAGGCCCGGTGGCGCCGTCAGGATCTGCAGCAGATGGGTGCGTAGCTGCGGGAAGTCGGGTCCGACCATCGGCGTCGGCAGGAGCGCCCCGCCGCCGGCGTCGCCGCCCTGACCGCGCCCGAACCCGGGGTTAGCGGCGCCGTAACCGTTGCGCACCCGTTGGCGGAACCTGGCTTCGGCTCGGGCGATGACCTGCGTGATCCGCGCCGGCACGTCGTCGCTCGCGGCCGCATCTAATTGCCACTCGCCGCCGAGCGCGGTGTCGGCCGGCGCCTGCGTCGTGGCGCAGGCGGCCAGCACCGCGACCAACGCGCCCAGCGCGCTCCCCCTGAGCGCGCCTACCCTGAGCACGCCTGCGCTTCGTGATCGCAACGCGACCCTGGGCTTCGAGGGATCGGACATCGAGACGTTGGCCATCGAATAGTTACAGCAGGGCGCCGATTGTCGGCTGGTGGCAAGTGCGGACAGTAGGGGCACGATGTCCGCCGTGTCAAACCCGCGCGCCGTGTGCTTATTGTCATTACACTGAACGGAATGTATCGACCCATGTATCGAACGCTGCTGTATTTGATCGCGGGCTGGTCGGGTTACTACGTCATGGGAATCGAGCTGCTCGGGGGGCGGTTGCTCGCTCCATACTTCGGCAGCAGCATCTACGTCTGGGGTGCGATCATCACCGTATTCATGCTGGCGCTGTCGATCGGCTATCTGTGCGGCGGGCGTGCCTCCTTGCATGCACCGAGCCTCGAGCGCCTGGCCATAATCCTGGTCGCGGCCGCTGCGCTGACGCTGCCGATCCTGCTGTACGGAGATGCGCTGCTCGATCGCGTCTCCGGGGCCATCGGTGACCCGCGTTTCGGGTCGCTGACGGCGGCGATGGCGCTGTTCTTTGCACCGACGCTGGTGTCGGGTATGGTCTCACCGTACGCGGTGCGTTTGCTGGTGGCCGATCTGCGCGCCACCGGCGCGGGCGCGGGCAAGCTGTACTTCATCTCAACCTTTGGCAGCGCGGCTGGCACGCTGCTGACCTCGTTCTATCTGGTGCTGTATCTGGAAGTTAATCAGATCCTGCTGCTGATGTGTGCCGTCTCGATGGCGGTCGGTGCGCTGGTGTGGCTGCGCCCGTCGCGGCTGCGCGCCGAAGCCGGGCGGTTGAATGCGGACGCGCCCTGACGCGTAATCGCCATTGATGTGGACGGTGCTTGCTGTGACGCTGTTTGCAACGACGATTCTGCACCGATGGCGGTAATCTCATGATAAACCCGCGGACTTCGAGTTGGTCGTGGACATTCGCCGGTCGCGCGGCGGGCTTGGCGCTGGCGCTGTGGCCGCCGCTGATCGGGGCGCAGGAGGGAATGCAGTTGATTCATTCGGAGCGCTCGCAGTATCGCCAGGTGCTCGTGTATGAGTACACGGATCTGCGCTGTCTGTGCTTCACGCGCTACTGCACCATCGGCCGTCAGTCCTGCATCGACCGGCGCGCGCCGGATCGACTGGTGTTTGAGTACACGCAGATGATGCTCGGAGCCCTGTATCTCCAGCCCGATCCCCATGACGTGCTCGTCATTGGGCTGGGCGGCGGCACGCTGCCACGCACCCTCGAGAAACTGCTGCCACAATCCCAGATCGATGTAGTGGAGATAGACCCGGCCGTGGTGCGCGTAGCGCAGCAGTACTTCTCGTTCCAGGCTGACGCGCGCGTGCACGTGACCGTCGAGGACGGACGCGCCTACGTGCGCCGCTTGCTCCGCAGCGGAGGTAAGCGCTACCAGCTCATCATGCTCGACGCCTATGAGCGCGAATACATTCCCGAGCACATGTTGACGCGCGAGTTCCTGAGCGAGGTGAAATCGCTGCTGACACCCGACGGCATCGTGGCGGCCAACACCTTCTCTTCGAGCCGTCTATACCAAAACGAGTCGGTCACCTATCGCGCCGTATTTGGTCCGTTCTATAACCTCAAGAGCAACAACCGGGTGATCCTCGCCGCCAACGGAGCGCTGCCGACGCTCGATGAGGCAACGCGCAATAGTCGCAGTTTCAGCGCGGCGTTCCGCGGGCTCGGCTTCACGCCACAGTCGGTACTGGCGCTATTCAGCACCCGCGTCGACTGGAACCAGAAGGCACGGGTGCTGACCGATCAGTACTCGCCCGCGAATCTGCTGAACGGGCGCGGGACCTAGGCGTCGTCAGTTGCTGTCGCGCTCGCGGCCGCCGCTCGCGCCGCGGCTGCGCTCGGCGATCGCCGCGCGCAAGTCGCGCAACTTCGCCTTGACCGCGGCCTCATTCTGCGGACCCATCCGCAGCAGCACCTTCTGCCCAGCCGAAAGGCCCTCCTGGGCGGGATCGGCGTACTGGTACATCACGTTGGGGCGCACCAATCCGATATCGCCCTGAACGTCCGGTGTCTGCAGCAGATTGTCGATCGTCTCGACCAGGCGGTCGTTGAAGTAGCCGTTCGGGTAGCCGAGATTCTGGTAGGCCTGCTGAAACAGCGGGTAGAAATGAAAGTACATGTCCACCAGCTGCTTGGTGTCGAGCGTCTGTAGCAGCTGCAGGTACGGCATGTAGCGCTGATAGTTGGCCGGATCGATGGTGGCGTGCTGATCATCGCCCTGCACCGCGAACTGGCCGCCCACGGGCTTGACGGGCCACAGCTGCACCGCGGCGCGCTTGCGCGACAGGTTATCGACCGTCACCACGATGTGGCGGACCAGCGTCTCGGGCCTGACAAAGCGCTGCACGGCCGCCGCGCCGATGACTCCCGCCAGGGCCTGCTGCATCGGTCCATCACTCTGCGCCAGCGTGGGCAGGGGCGCCGATGTCGCGTGGCTGGCCGGCGGCACAGGATTCTGAATGGCGGGCGCCTCGGCTGTCGGAGCCGCGGGCGCCGGCGCGCGCGCGCTAACATGCGGCGCCTGGCGACTCGTACGCCACGAATAGACCAGGACCGCGGCGCTGGCGATGATTAACACTCCCACCAGCCACCACAACGGCTTGCGCAATTCGGCGGTGCCGACCATGGGGTTCTCTCCGATCAAGGTACCGATCTAGGGGTACGGTTGCCGGAAACGTATGCTGGTCATGCCAGGATTGCAACCGCGTGGCCGCGGCCACTGAAGTATGATCGGCGGCAAGTCACAAAAGTTCGCGCCTGATCGCAAGGCTGCAGCGCTGTTCGGTGCCTTTTGGCGCTGTCGCGCCGATCTTCGAGCGGGTAATAGCCGCGTGCTCGGGTGGGCGGCACGCCGCGGCAGACGGGCAGGATGATAGCGGTCTGATGGTTGAATTCGTGAGCCAGTTCACACACGGCGACCCGGTGCGCTGCCTGTCGGCAGCAGTTCCCACCGTCGCAGCATGAGCCGCGCGGGCGCGCCTCGACGACCCGAGGTCCTGCCGCAGCGGATCTATCGGATCCTATCGGATCGTCAGTTTCATTCCGGTCAGGTGCTGGCGGCGCGCTGTGGCGTCAGCCGCAGCGCGGTGTGGAAAGCGGTCGCAACCCTGCGTTCCTTTGGTGTGAGCGTGCACGCGGTCGCCAACCGCGGCTATCGATTGCCAACGGCGACGGGGTTACTCGAGGCCGATCAGATCGTCGGGCGATTGTCGCCCGAGGTGGTCGCCCGGCTGCGCTCTGGTGAGACGCGCTGGTGCGCGGGCTCGACCAACAGTGAGCTGCTCCAACGCGCTGCGGTTGCACCCGGTGAGTTTGACTTCCTCACGGCCGAATATCAGACGGCGGGGCGCGGGCGACGCACGCGCCGCTGGATCGCACCTCCGGGCGGCGCGATCTGCCTGTCACTGAGCTGGAGCTTCGCGGCGCTGCCGCCGAACGTCGGAGCTCTGAGTCTAGCGATCGGCGTCTGTGCGCTGCGCGCACTGGCAACGACGGCCGAGCTCGCCGTGGGATTGAAGTGGCCGAACGATTTGGTTGCGGGCGGCGCCAAGCTCGGTGGCATCCTCACCGAGCTGCGGGCCGAAGCCGACGGGCCTGCTCTGGTCGTGACGGGAATCGGCTTGAACGTCGCGTTGGGAGCCAGGGTGACGGAGCAGCTGCGTGCCGCCGGTGCGCACGGCACCGACTTGGCACTGCTCGGACTGGCCGAGTGCGATCGCAACCGGCTCGCGGCCGCTCTGATCGCTGAATGTGTCCGGGGGCTACAGCAGTTCGAACGCCTCGGCTTGCCTGCCTTTATCGCCGAATGGCGCGCGGCCGACGCGCTCGCAGGCAAGCCGGTCGTCGTCAACGCCGCCGAAGGTGCAGTCGCCGGTCACGCTCGCGGCATCGACGTCGCGGGCGCGCTGTGCGTGCAGACGCGCGATGGGCTGCGGCGTTTTGCCTCCGGCGACGTCTCGGTTCGCGCCACGATGTGAACGGACGCCGGCAGGAAGTAGGCGAGGCATGAGCGAGCGACCACGTGATCGATAGAGCGCGACTCAGCACCGATGGGCGCGGCGCCAGCCTGCTGCTGGACGCCGGCAACTCCAGGGTCAAGTGGGCCGTCATCGCTCGCAAAGCCGGGCGGCGCACCGGGCGACACCGCCGCGGCGTAGCGTTCGCCGCTCAAGGAATCATCGCGGCCGAGTCATTGCGGCGCTCCGGCAGCGCCTTGAGCCGCGCACTGCGTGCGGCGGGTGCTGACGCGGTGCTGTCCGTGAGCAACGTGGGAGGAGCTTTGCTCGCGCGCCGAATTCGCGCCGCGGCACGCGCAGCAGGATTGCCGCCGCCCCGCTTTGCCCGCAGCGTCGCCGCAGCCGCGGGCGTGGTCAATGGCTATGCCGAAGCCTGGCGACTGGGGGTAGATCGCTGGTTGGCGCTGATCGGCGCGCATCATCGCTATCCCGACCGCGACCTGTGCATCGTCGGCATCGGATCGGCGTTGACGATTGATCTGCTGGCGGCCGGTGGCCGGCACCTTGGAGGCAGCATCATGCCGGCGCCGCACATGATGATCGATGCCCTGCTGCACAACACCGCGGGCATCAGCCGACGCGCCGGAGCGCGCAGCGCCCGTGGACTGGAGCGCGCGCTCGAGCGCACGCCCGCCCGGCGCGCGAGTCTGTTTGCTCGTGACACCCGCTCGGGGCTGTTTCTCGGTTGCTGCCGCGCCTGTGTACTCCTGATCGAGTACGCGCTCGAGCGGGCGCGACAGCGGCTGTCGCACCGGCCTGATCTGATCCTCACCGGAGGCGGCATCAACCTGGTCGCGCCGCTGTTGCGTGCCCGCTATCGGCGCGACCAGGACCTCGTGCTGCGCGGCCTGGCCGTTCTAGCCCTGGATCGGGACCGCCCGTGAAGCGTCGGACTCCAATGTGATCACGCGCGCCAATCGCGCGGCCCGGCAGGCGGAAAGCGTCACGACGGGAATCGCGTAGAATCGCCGCGTGCGCACGCTGTTCTTTGCTCTGCTGGTCGCGAACGTGTTGTTCTTTGGCTGGGCGCGGTGGATCGACGCGCCGCCGCAGACGATCGCTCCCGCGGCGCAGGACAGCGCCGTGCCGACGCTGGCGCTTGCCAAAGCTCCCGCTCCGGCGATGGCGACGGCGCCGGAGCCGGCCGCCGCAGCGCGCGCCGTGACACCGCCGGGTCAGCGCTGCCGTAGCCTCGGGCCGTTCCCCGACGGGGCGGCGGCGGCGGCGGCGACGGTGGCGCTGCGCACCCGTGGGATTGAGCCGCACAATCGCAGTGCTGAAACCAGCGTCAGCGACGGTTACTGGGTCTATATCAGCGACCTCGGCGATCCGCCCGCGCAGCAGAGCGTACTGGCGCGACTCGCGCGCGGCGGCATCCAGGGTACTGTCGTGATCGATTCGGGGGAGTCAGCGCGCGTGTCCGTGGGCATCTTCAACGACCAGG
>JASHTF010000133.1 GCA_030040715.1 Gammaproteobacteria bacterium
CGCCCGCAGCGCCGGCTCGAGCGCGTCGTAGGCTGCATCGGTGTTGGGTGCCATCAGGCGATCGTTGGCGATGAACTGCAGGCGGTTGCCGGGCAGCTTGAGTGCCCCTTCGAGTTCCGCATCGCCGCTCATGAGCTGAGCTGCTTTCAGGGCTTTGCCCGCGACTCGCGCCAACCGCTCGGGCAGCTGGCCGGCAAGGCGATGCTTGCTGTAGTACAGGACACCGCGCTCGTGTCCGGTCTCGTCCAGCGCGTAGTTGCCCTCGTGGGCGATGAGCATCACTCCCGGCCCGGCAGGGACGTGGCTGTAGTCGGCCACGTCGATGAGCAAATCCTCGAGCGCATCGTGCTGGATCCAGCGATGGTACATGGGGATGAGCTTGAGGATGTCGACCTTCTCCGCGTCATCGGCGAAGAACTTGATGCCGAATTTGTGCAGATCCATGGCTCTGGCTCCAGCTCTAGGCTCTAGCTCTAGGCTCTGGCTCTAGGCTGTCGCCTCCGCGGCTGCGCGGGCAGCGCTGCCCGAGCGCGCGCGGGCTTGCTGTTCGCTCATGCGCTGATGGCACCCGTGGGCCGCCTCGATGAACAACTGTGCCTCCTCGACCAGGTGGCGAGCCTGATCGGTCGCGAAGGTACGCTCTTTATCCGCATGGCGATTGAGCAGATACAGGGCAAACTTGCCGCCCGCGTATTGACCTGCCGCCGGCGACTGGAACAGCTCCGTGTCGTAGAAACGACGCTTGAACTCGGCGACGATCCGGTCCGCGTCATCCGCCAGATCCCACATCTGGGTGCGGACCAGGCCTCTGGCGGCGATCAGCATCGACTGGTACGCCGCCTCGTCGGCCTTCTGGAACTCGTTCTGCTCCAGGTGAATCTGGGCCTCGAAGTTGCGCTGCTCGGCCGCCTGCAGGTCGAACTCGATCTGCGGCACCACCTCGCCGGCGCACTCGCCGGTCGCGATGTCCGAGATCGTGAACTCGCGCGGGTCGCGCCAATCCGAGTAGAGGCTGCGGTCGACGGCATAGGGAGGTACCGAAGAGAACGCATCGACCATCTCTTTGAGCGCCTTCTTGCCGATGCGCGTGACGTAGTCCTTGAAGCGTTCGCCTGGCTGACGCTCGGCCAGGTAGCGCGCCGTCACATGGTCGATGAACTCCGGGATGCGCTTGGACGGCACGGCACCGATGGTCAATCCATAGCTGGCGCCGTTGTTGTCCCACTCTCCACCCATGAGCACCCGGAAGTGCGGCACGGTCGCCCCGCCGATCTTGCGCGAGACGCCGTAGAAACCGATGTCGGCCAGGTGGTGCTGTCCGCAGGAATTGAAGCAACCGGACATCTTGATGTGCAGATCGCGTACCGCCGGGTCGAGCACGCCGTTCCTCTGTCGCTGCACCAGGCGCTCGTGCAGCACCGCGGCCAGCCCGCGCGAGGCGGCGATGCCGAGCTTGCAGGTATCGGTGCCGGGACACGCGACCACGTCCTCGATCTTGCCGGCACCGCCCAAGGCCAGGCCCAAGCGCCTGAGCTCGGCGTAGAGCGCCGGCAAGTCGGCCTCCGAGACGTAGCGCAACACCAGGTTCTGCTCGACCGTAGTGCGAACGTGATCGCCCACGTATTTGCGGGCGACGTCGGCCAGTTGGCGCAACTGCCAGGAGGTGATGTCACCGAGCGGCAGCGTAACGGTGGCCACGACGTAGCCCGCCTGCTTCTGAGGATAGGCGTTGGTTGCGCGCCAGGCCTCGAAGTCCGGATCAAGCTCCGCCAGGCCGAGGCTCGATGCCGCCTTGGCCGGGACCTCCTGGTGGCGCTCGACGTCCCTGAGATAGTCGGTCCAGCGCGGATCGCGGGGCAGAACCTTGCGCTCTTGGATCACGAGGCGGCGGAACTCGTCGAGCCCGAGCTTTTCGATCAAGAATTTCATGCGTGCGCGACCGCGATTGCGCTTCTCGCCCAGACGGGCGAAGACGCGGCAGGTGGCCTGCGCGAGCGGCAGGATCTCCTCCTCCGGCACGGCGGCGTCGAACAGCTTGGCATCGTAAGGCACTGCACCCAGACCGCCGCCGATCACCACCTCGAAGCCGCGATGGGTCACGCCGTTGACCTGCCAGGTCTTGGCGATGAAGCCGAGATCGTGGATGTTGGTCAGGCCGCAGCTGCGAGTCTTACAGCCGGAGAAGGCAACCTTGAACTTCCGGCCCATGTCCTGGGTGTCCGGGTGGCCCAGCAGATGGTAGGCCATGGCCTTGGCGTAGGGCGTGGTATCGAAGACCTCGCAGCGGCAGACGCCGGCCAACGGGCAGGCGGTGACATTGCGTACGGTGTTACCACAGGCCTCGCGCGTGGTGATGCCGACGCAGGCCAGCCGGCGCATGATATCGGGTGCATCCTCGATGTGAACGTAGTGCAGCTGCACGTCCTGGCGCGTAGTGATGTGGCAGATGCCGTCGGAGTACTCCTCGGCCACGTCGGCGAGAGCATCCATCTGCTGCGCCTTCAAGCCGCCGAAGGGAATCTTGATGCGCTGCATGCCCGGCGCATCCCACAGGGTCTCCGTGCCCTTGGTGCCCTGAGTGGGAAATGCGAGGCTACGATGGCTGATGCCGTCGTGTCGCTGACCATTGTCATAGCGTTGGCCGTAGGCACCGCGGCGCAGCCGCGTCTCGGCGAACAGCTTGTCCTCGATCCTGCCTTGCTTCTTGAGTTCGATCTGGCCTTCGAAGACTTCGATTTCGCGCGCGAGGTCGGCCGGCATCCGACCCGCGAGGCGTTCTCTCCAACTAGCCAATGTCGATCGCATCCGTGGTTTGAGTAGCGGGCGCCACGTCCTGAGCTCACGCGAGTCCTGTCATGGCGGACGCGGGGACGATACGCCGTGCGCACAGGCTTTTTGCGTATATGCATATTTCATCTGGGCTAAAGCGCCGCGCGCTGGCGCACAGTTGGCGCGGCGGTTCGCACCATTCGGCTCGAGTGGCTGAGCCGCTGGCGAATGCGGTTATGATCAACTGTCGGTTTGTTATATCAGCCGTAGCTCTGCAGGGCGCGCCCGATGCCGTTGACGCTCATCTGCAGCGCTTCGAGCAGCTCCCGATTCTGCCGCCCGCTCGCGCGCCAGCGCTCGAGCAGATCCACCTGCATGCAGTGCATGGGATCGAGCTCCGAGGCACGCATGGCGATGAGCTGCTGCAGGGAGGGGTTGTCGTCCAGCAGGCTCTGGCTTTGCTTGATCTCCAGCACCAGCGCGCAGCTGCGCTGGTAGCCATCGCGCAGCGGCAGGCTGAAGTGGCGCAGCTCCGTTGCGACCAGGCGGTCATAGAGCGCCGCGACCGCAAAATCGGCACGCGCCAGCATTACCTCGATGTCATCGATCAGATTGCGAAAGAACGGCCAGGCGCGGTAACAGCGTCGCAGCGTCTCGATGCCGCGCTCGCTGCGGGCGAACTCCAGCCCTGCCCCGGCGCCGTACCATCCGGGCAGCATGTGCCGCGACTGCGACCAGGCATGCACCCATGCCGCCGGCGGCACCGCATCGAGGGCGGTACTGTCGCGTCGCTGGCGCAGGTGGGCTCCGATCTGCATGCGCTCGATCACGTCAATCGGCGTGACCTGACGAAAATATTCCATGAACTGCGGCTGCTCGTACACCAAGCCGCGCCAGGCCTGGGCGCTGTGGCCGGCGACCAGCCCGGCGCTGTCGGCGAGCCCCGCCGCCGCCGGAGCCGCGACGCCGCGCTTGACCGCGAGTGTAGCGAGCGCGAGCGCGCTGAAAGCGCGCTCGAGTGAGCGGATCGCATTGGGGCGCAGCCCGTAGTTCTGGCTGATACTCTCACCCTGCTCGGTGAAGCGCAGCACTCCGTTGGCGCACTCAGCCGGCGCCGACTGCAGCAGCGCATCGATGCGATCGCCGCCTCGGGGGATGCTGCCGCCGCGACTGTAGAGCAGCACGCGCTGCTGATCGGCAGCGCGCAGCGCCGCTGCCAGATGGCACTGGGCGCGATAGGCCGCGAAACGCGAGGCGGCGATGCCGCTCTCCTGGTTGCTCTCGGAATAGCCCACCAGTACCGTCTGCGGCTTCCCGCGGGCGGCCAGATGGCGCCGGTACACGCCCTCACCGAGCAGCTCGCGCATGACCGCCCCACAGTGCTCGAGGGTACCGACCGTGTCGAACAGCGGCGCCACGTCGAGCGCCACCTCGCCGCTGCTCTTGTCGTAGGCCTCGGCCCAGCGCGCCAGCACCAGCGGCGCCAGCACATCGTCCGCGTGGCTTACGCCGCCGACGATGTACAGCCCGATCGCGTCCGGGCCGTAGCGATGGCGGCTTTGCACCATGGCATCGAACACCGCCAGGGTTCGCTTGCCGAGGGCATCGAAGCTGCCGCTCGGGCCGCTGTCGCGCTCGAGAATCGCGACCAGCTGCGCATGACGCTGCGCGGCTGGGCGCCCACACCAGGCCGGATCGTCCAGTCCCTGCGCCAGCACCGTATGGTGCACCCGCGCCTGCTGCCGCAGATCGAGCGTGGCGAGATGAAACCCGAAGCTGTCGATGCGCCACAGCAGCCGCCGCAGCGGAAAATAGCCGGCGTGCACGCCGCGACCGGCCAGCACGCTCCTGCTCACCAGCGCGATATCGGCCCGGAACTGCGCCGGAGACTGATAGCCGTTGGAGCGGGCTTCATAGGTCGCGCTCAGCCGCTCTCCAATGAGCCGCATCAGCACTCGATAGGGCATGGGGTCGTGGCGCGCAGGAGTCAGCGCCTGCGTGCCGGGCAGCAGCGTGCGGTACTCTTCGATGCGGCGCATCACCTCGGGAGCGATGGCCACGCGGCTGGCACTCTGTGACAGGATCTGCGACAGCGCGACGCATTCGGCACGGTAGTTGCCGATGATGACCTGCTGCGCGCGCGCCAACGTCTCGCGGATGCTCTTGGCGTGGACGTCGGCTGACGCTTCCATATCGCCGCCGACCCAGGTGCCAAAGCGCAGCATCACCGGTAGCTCGAGCGTCTCGGCCGACACGCCATAGTGCTTCGCGAGCGAGGCGGCGATCTCCCGGTAGAACGCCGGCACGATGCGATAGAGGATGTCGGACAGATAGAAGATCGCGTGTTCGCGCTCGTCGGCGATGGTCAGTCGCTCGCGTGGATGCTCGGCGGTCTGCCAGTCGATGCTGATCTCGCTGCGCACGCGCTCGAGCAGCGCGCGCTGCTCATAGGGGGCGAGCGTCTGGTTGTCGCGCTCGAGCAGCAGCGCCGCGATGCGCTGCTGGCGCAGCAGCGTCGTGCGCCGGGTCGATTCCATCGGGTGCGCCAGCAGCACCGGCTCTATCGACAGTTGTCCGAGCAGCTCGAGCACCTCCTCGAGCGTGAGGCCCGCCTCCTTGAGCTCCAGCAGCGCCTCTTCGACCCCCCCGGGCTGCGGCCGATCGCCCTCGCGCTGCAGGTAGGCGCGCCGCCGCCGGATGCGCTGCACCTTTTCGGCGACGTTGCTGAGCTGGAACCATTCGGCGAACGCCCGCAGCAACTCGCGCGCGAGGGCGGGCGGGCGACCGCGTACGCGCACCGCGAGCGCATCGAGCGCGCCGCGATCGCCCTCGCGCCGCCGCCCGCCACACAGGCGATCCTGCTCGACGAGCTGGAAGAACTCCTCACCGCACTGCTCACGCAGCACCTGATCCATGACCTGCCTGAGCGCGCGCAGATCCTCGCTCAGCGGCAGGTGGGGAGCCGGGGATTCACCATCGTGGCGGTTCATGGGGCGCGGCATTCTACCTGTGGAGCGTGCCGGCTAACCCGCCAGTAGTACCGTCTCGGCATGCTCAAGATCCGCGGCGGTGCCGCTGAGCACGACCACATCCCCCTCCTGCAGCTCGGTGTCCTCGGCCGGATCGCGGCCGACGATGCCGTGGCGGCGAATCGCGGTCACGGTCGCCGCGGCACCGCGGGACCGCAGCTGCTCGAGCCGGCGGCCCACGGCCCAGGCGCCGGGCGGTAGCACCACCGAGCGGCTGCGCGCCTCGACGGCACTGTCGAGCAGTTGCGGGTAGGTGCCGCTGCCGTCCGGCAAGGTGATATAGCGCTGGCGCCGCAGCGTATCGGCGATCTGCATCACTTGCGCCGGAGGCAGACGCAGCAGCGTCAGTGCCTGCAGCACCAGTGTCAGGCTGGTCTCGAAGGTCTCAGGGACGACCTCGGTGGCTCCCGCGCGCACCAACTCCTCGAGCCGGGAGTCGTCCTGCGTGCGCACCAGCACCGGCACCTCGGCGCGCAGGCGCCGCAATGCGCGCACGATCCCGATTGCCACCGATGGGTCAGCGAAAGTGATGATCACCACCGAGGCGCGCGCCAAGCCGAGGTTTTGCCACAGCTCCTCATCGGCGCTGTCGCCCCAGATCACCGGTTCACCGGCGGCGCGCGCGGCGCGTACGTTGCTCGGGTCGATGTCGACCGCGAGATACTCGAAGCCCTGGGACTCGAGTACGCGCGCCAGATGACGGCCGACGCGCCCGAAGCCGCACAGAATCACGTGCTCGCGGCGCGCGAGCTCGCGCGCCCCGGCGAACTCCTGCGGAGCGGTGACGGCCGGGGGACCGCTCTCGCGCAGCATGAAGCGCGCGACGCGCTTGTTGTAGCGGATCATGAGTGGACTGACGATCATGCTCAGGGTGACCGAGGTGAGCAGCAGCTGCGTCACACGCGGCGCGATCAGGCCACTGCTCTGGGCGAGAATCGCGAGCAGCGCGACACCGAACTCGCCGCCGCCCGAGAGCACCACCCCGGTGCGCAGCGCCTTGAAGCGCTCGGTACGGAAGGCGAGCAGCACCAGCGTCGACAGCAACGTCTTGGCGCTCAACAGCAGCAGCACCAATCCGATGATCAAGCCGAGATTGGCGAACAGCACCCGCAGGTCGAGCAACGCGCCGACCGAGATGAAGAACAGGCCCAGTAGCAGTTCGCGAAATGGTCGGATCGCCGCGTCGACCGGGTGACGATATTCGCTTTCGGCCAGCATCATGCCGGCGAGGAACGCCCCGAGCGCCATCGACAGACCGAGCCGCTGCGTGATCCAGGCGGCGGTGACGGCGATCAACAGCGCCGTCAGCGTGAACAGCTCGCGCAACCGGCTGTGGGCGATCTCATGCAGCAACGGACGCAGCACCCAGCGCCCGATCAGCAGCACGGCTGCGAGCGCCAGCAGACCCAATCCGACCAGCCGCAGCAGCAGCACGGCTCCCGAACCCTGACTGCCCTGGGCGAGCACGGTCGCCAATGCCAGCAGCGGCACGAACGCCAGATCCTGGAACAGCAGTACCGCAAAGGACAATCGGCCGTGAGTGCGGTTGATCTCGTCCTGAACGCCGAGCTGTTGCAGCACGATGGCCGTCGAGCACATCGCCACCGCACCACCCGCCACGATCGCGCTCGGCCAGCCGATTCCCGCGAAGTGCACCAGCAGCGCGGCGACACCCCCGACCGCGGCGGTCTGCGCCGAACCGACTCCGAACACCTCGCGTCGCATGGCCATCATGCGCGGGTAGGAGAATTCCAATCCGAGCGTAAACAGCAGGAACACGACGCCGACCTCGGCGATCTCCCGCATCTGCGGGCCATTCGGCAACAGGTGCAGCACGCTCGGTCCGAGCAGGATGCCGGTGATCAGGTAGCCGAGGATCGGAGGCCAACCGGCGCGCCGCGCCAGGCCCACCACCATCACCGAGGCGAGCAGCACGATCAGCAGCTGATCGAGTGTGTGTGCCGGCACGGCGCCAACGTTAGGCGCGCGCTCAGCGGCTGTCTATCATCCCTCTGTCGGGGCGCCGCGAGCGCTCAGTTATCGATGGCGACGGTGGTGTCGTAGCGATCAAAACCGTGAATGGCGCGCCGGTAGGCCGTGCGCACCAGCCGCTCGGCGGCCTTGTCGGCCCGCTCGGCGAGCAGCATCCGTATGATGATGTCATCGGCCGGGCGCGAGGTATCGTCAGCCAGCAGCTGCTCGAGAAAACGCGCCAGACGGCACACGAGCTCGTTGACGAAGCGCAGGCGCGCTCCGTCCTGGATCTGCTCGAGCGTCGGCCCGTAGGTGCCACGCGCCTCGACCGCCAGCTCGTGCACGACCACCGCCACCAATCGCGCCTTGTCGAGCAGCGGTAGCTCGGTGAAGTATTCGATTTCCGACTGCAGGTTCACGACACTCAGCTGGTAGCCAGCTCAGGTCGCAGGTACGAATTCGATCGGCTTGGTAGTGGTGATCGTTGCCACATCCTTGGCCTCGAAGCGAAACAGCATGACCCGGGCTACTATTTTGCGCTCAAGATCGGCATCGTGCAGCTCGCTCGATACCACGTGGCACTCGGTGACCTCTCCGGAGGGGGCGATCGTGAATTCGAGCACGAGCTTACCCTGCAGATCCGGCTGCTCGCGCAGTGCCCGTCCATAGAGTGCATAGATCGCACCCTTATTGCGATCAAATATCAGCGCGATCTCCTCCTCTGAGCGCGAGGGCTTGCCGCTCGCGCCGCGCGCGGTCGCCTCGCCGTGGCCCGCCTGGGCGATGCGGGAGCTCACGTTACCCGCCTGGTAGTTGCCGAGCGAGCCGGCGCCGGTCCCAAAGCCGCGACTGGCGATGGCGGTGGTGACGATACCGCTCGAGCCGACGCCGACGTTCGAAGCGATCAGGGAGCGCTCGGCGTGACTGTCCTGGGAGACCGCACCCTGAAGATTGTGGGTCTGGCCGAGCTGCGTCAGGTCGACGTCGCGCCGCAGGTCGGCGAGCTCGTCCTGAAACTTCAGCAGCCCCGAATGCGATGCCTTGCGCCGTGCCTCGGCCACGCGATCCTCGGGTTTGGGCACCGGTACCGGCTTGGTCTCGGGCTTGGGCTTGACCTGGGGGACGGGCGGCGGTGGTTTCGGCTTCTCCTGCACCATCAGCCGCGCGAGGCGCTCCGGAACCTCGGTGGGCGCCTGCACCAGTGGCGGCAGGTGAATGAACGGCAGGATGACACCGAACAGCGCCAACAGCGCGAATCCGGTGAGCACCACACGCCGCAGGCGCTCCCGGTCCTCGGGATCGAGCTCCCAGGGAAGTTCATAGCTGCGGTAGTAGGGGCTGAGCTGCATGGTGTTCGGGGGCCTCAGGAGCCCGGCAGCGCCGCGCGGGTCACGGGTTTGTCCTTCTGCAGCACCGCGAGGGAGATGTGGCTGTAGCTCGCATCCGTGAAGGTCGTCATGACCTTTTTAAGCACCTCGTAGGGCAGCGCCTTGTCAGCCATGATGGTGATCTCGCGGTCGGCAGCGTCGGGCTGCGACGCTGCGGCCAGCAGCGGTCGTTGCAGCGCTGCCCGCAGCGGCTGGATGATGTTGCCGTTGAGCGCGCGGATCTCAGCCACGCTCGCGATCGGCTCGCCCTGCAGATACAGCTCATCCGTAGTCAACATGGCGACCAGCGTCTGATGCGGCTGCTGTTCGGCGATCGACTCCGGCACCTGGATCGCCTTGGTGTTCTGCAGTACCTCGACGTTGGCCGAGTACACCAGCAGGAACGCCACCATCACCGTCAGGATGTCGATCATGGGAATGAGGTTGAGCGACGCGTCCGCGCGATGGCGCAGCTGGTGCAGCAGCATGCGGCGGGCGCGATTGGACATGGCCCTGAGTACGCTCCTCAGTGGCGGGCAGCGACCACGGCGCTCGCGGCTCGGGCGGAAGCGGCGGGCGCGCTGCCGGCGTTCGGGGGCGCGTTCGGCAGTACCGCATCACCGATCGAGACATCGGGGAACAGCTCATACGGCGTGACGCTCAACCCGGTGTTCACTTCCAGCACACGCACGTGATCCATGACCTGAACCACCGTGTCGTAGAGCGTGTCGGGCTCCAGCAGCAACGTGGCCTCGGTTTTGTCCGGAAACTTCGATTTCACCAGTTGCAGGTAGCTGGACAGCCCGTCGTAGTCGTAGGCACCGTCCTTATTGGGAAAGGTGGCCAGGGGACCGGAGTTGCGATCGCCCACCTGCAAGGAGTCCTTGCGCACCGTGACCTCCAGCTGTAGCCCTGGAGGCGGATCCTTGAAGGTGGTGTTCGCGGGCGGGAGCTTCAGCTCGAGAATCACGGTCCGGGAGAACACTGCCGTCATCAGCAGGAACGTCACCAGCACGGTAAAGATGTCGATCATCGGCACCAGCAGCAGTTCGGCGGGCTTGCGCTGGTGGCGCATGACGCGTCGAACACTGTAGGAGCGGCGCATGCGGCGAGCTCAATGAACGCCAGTGGACCCGCGCTCAGGCCCGCGCCTGCGCGACGTGTTGCGACGCATGCGGCGCCGGCGGCGCCGTGCGCTCGTGCAGCGCCCGCTCCGTGACGGCATTGAGGAATTTCACCGAGGCCATCTCGAGACTGTCGATCAGCTCGGTGGTCTTGGTCTGCAGCAGCGCATGGATGAACAGCAGCGGTACCGCGGTCATGAGGCCGAAGGCGGTGCAATTCATCGCCACCGAGATGCTCGCGGACAGCAGGTTCGCCTTCTCGGCCGGATTGACGGTGGCAACCGCGGCGAACGCGTTGATCAGTCCGATGATGGTGCCGAGCAGCCCGAGCAACGTGGCCAGGTTGGCGAAGGTGGCGATGTAGTGCGTACGCTTTTCGAGCCGCGGCACGATGTCCATCAGGCTCTCCTCCATCGCCTTCTCGATATCGTCGCGCCGACGCGCCGAGCCGATGCGAGCCAGACCGTAGCTCAGGATCTGGCCGATAGCGGCCGAGGACTTGCTGGTCATCTGTACCGCCTGACGGAAATTGCCTTGCGCCAGCAGCGGTGAGATCTCCTGCCACAGCCCGCGATTCCGCAGCGCCGTATGTGTCAGATAGACCCAGCGCTCGAGGGCAATGGATACGCCGAGGACCAGGACAACGGCGATCGGATACATCATCAGGCCGCCGCCCTGGAAGAATCGGACTATGTGCTCAGAGATATTCATCGTGCTGACTCCCTAATCTTCCGATCATGACGGCGTGCCTGCGGCCATGACTGCTGAATACGTCAACCTAAGGGGACCCGACGCGGCAATCCGCGACCTACCTCTCATCCTGAGGTCTGCCCCGAACGGCGGCCGCACCGGCCGGCCCAGGTTGTGACTTGGCTGGCGCAGCGCTCGACGAGAGTGCCGAGTAGTAGCTGTTCTGCCGCTGGAACACCTCGCGATCGACCGGCGTGAGGGCCTCCTCGACGAGACTGTTGGGCGGCCGTCCCACCTGATCCCCGGGCTCCGGGCGTCGCCAGGGCACCACATACAGCACCTTCGGCAGTTCGCGGTTGCCGCTGATCTCGGTGGTGCCGAGCTCCAGGCGGTCCGTGTTGGGGCCCGCAGCCGACCGCTTAGTCGCAGCAGCCGCAGCAGCTGCAGCCCGCGAGGCTGCGGGCGGGTTGGACGTATCGCTCGGGCTGCCCGCTTCTGCCAGTTCGGCTGCCTCGGCCGCTTTGGAGCTCGTGGGCGCCCTGCCCCGATCAGTCGCCGCGGGACCTTGGGCATCGCGTGCCGCCTTGGCGTCGATGGCCTGAGCCCCGGCGCTCTGCTCCTGCGGCGAGCTCGGCGTGGCGCTCGCGGCGGCGGCGGCGGCTGCCTCCGAGCCGACGGCGGATTGCGCGGTAGCCGCAGGCGGCTGCGCGAATGCGGTTGCACTGATCGATAGCGTTGATAGCGCGAGGGCCAGGCTGACAGCAGCGACGGCGCGGATCATTGAGGACCTCCTCCGGCGGCACGGGCCGCCGGAGCGCTCGCGGGCGCGGAAACGGCGGTTGTGCCATTAGTTCCAGATTCAGCGGAATTAGGGGCTTTTGCGACCTCGTTCGCGACAGATCCCGCCACGTTCGCCCCAGCTGTGATGGTGCTGGCGGCGGAGCCGGCGGGGGGAGGCGCCGACGGACTGGCGACTGCGGGAGCGCCTGAGGTCGAGGCGGTCGAACCGGGCTGGGCGCGGCCAGCAGCACCGCTGCGCTGCCGCAAATCCGCGATCCAGGTGCTGACCGGCTTGTCTTCGCCGCTGAGCGTCTTGTATCGCTCGAGCTCAGCCAGCGCACCGCTGGTGTCCCCGAGGTACAGATCGAGCAGCACTCCGAGGTTACGATGCGCCGGGGCATACCCTGGGTCAGCACTGATCGCCTGCGCGTAGCTCGTACGCGCCGCGGCGAACTTACCCTCCTGGCGCAGCGTCACTCCGAGCTCGCTCCATGCGGCGGCGTTCTGCGGGTCGACCTGCGTGGCACGCCGCAGGGCGCCTTCCGCATCGGCGAGATGGCCAGCGCGAAGCGCCAGCAGGCCAAGGTTGATCTGGGGAGCGGCGTAGCCTGGATAGCGCAAGGCGAATTGCTGCAGCTCGAGAGAGGCATCGACGTCCTTTCCGGCGTTGGCGAGATCGGTGATGCGCTGAAACTCGACCAGCATGGCGGGACTCGGGGGCGGGACGGCGGGCGTTGGGGCGGCGGCGGGCGTTGGGGCGGCAGCGATCGCCACCGGACTCGCTGTCTGACCCGCTGGGCCCGCC
>JASHTF010000134.1 GCA_030040715.1 Gammaproteobacteria bacterium
GCGGCTGCGGTCGCCGCCTGCCACAGCGATACGCCGCCCCCGCGTGCGGCCTCGCGGATGGCGTCGAGCGCCTTGGCGCCGATGCCGCGTGTCGGCAGGTTGACGACGCGCTCGAACGAGGCGTCATCATCGCGATTGACGATCAGCCGCAGGTACGCGAGCGCATCCTTGATCTCGGCGCGCTCGAAGAAGCGCAGTCCTCCATACACCCGGTACGGCACGCGCGCCAGGATCAAGGCCTCCTCGAAGGCACGCGACTGTGCATTCGAGCGGTACAGGATGGCAGCGTCCGAACGCTCGCCGCCGCGCTGCACCCATTCGAGGGTGCGCGTGACTACGAAGTCGGCTTCGTCGCGTTCGTTGAAGGCGGCGTAGAGCTTCACCGGCTCGCCGCGGCCCCCGTGCGTCCACAGCGATTTACCCAGCCGACCCGAGTTGTACCCGATCAGTGCGTTCGCAGCCTCGAGAATCGCGCCGGTCGAGCGATAGTTCTGCTCCAGACGATAAAGACCGGCTTGCGGAAAATCATTGCGGAAGCGCTGCAGGTTCTCAACCCGAGCTCCTCTCCACCGGTATATCGACTGATCGTCGTCGCCGACAACGAACAGCGCGCCCGTCGACCCGACCAGGAGCCGCAGCCAGGCGTACTGCACGGAGTTGGTGTCCTGGAACTCATCGACCAGGACGTGACGAAAGCGGCTGCGATAGTGCTCGAGCAGCGCCGGATGGTCGCGCCACAGCTCGTAGGAGCGCAGCAGCAGCTCGGCGAAATCGATCACACCCGAGCGAGCACAGGCCTGCTCGTACTCGGCATAGAAGCGCGTCATCTGCGCCGCGGTCGTGTCTCCGGTCGCCGCCAGCTCGCGCGGCCGCCGCCCCTCGTCCTTGTGTTTGTTGATGAAGTACTGCAGATCCTTGGGGGTGAAGCTGCTGTCATCGAGGTTGGTGGTCTTGAAGAGCTTTTTGATCAACCGCAACTGATCCTCGGCATCCAGAATCTGAAAGCCCTGCGCCAGCCCGGCCTCGCGCCAATGCAGGCGCAGCAGCCGATGTGCCAGCCCATGGAAGGTGCCGAGCCAGAGCGCGCCGCCCGGCACGTCGAGCAGCTGCTCGACCCGCACGCGCATCTCGGCGGCGGCCTTGTTGGTGAAGGTGACGGCGAGAATGCTGTGCGGGGAGAGCCCCTGAGCCTGGATCAGCCACGCGATCCGGTGCGTGAGCACGCGGGTCTTGCCGCTGCCGGCTCCGGCGAGTACCAGCATCGGGCCGAGTGGGGCGGTGACGGCGGCGCGCTGCGCGTCGTTGAGCGGGTTGAGGATGCGCGCGAGGTCCATGAGAAATTCTACCGCACCGCTTGCCGGTCAACGGCGGCGGGACGTTACCAGCGATTGCGCAGCGCCCGCAGCGCCAGAAACACCTCGCGCGGTGCCGGCGTCGCGCTCGATCCGGGCGCAAGACCAAGCCGCGCGCTGATCTCGGGGCTGCCGAGCCGCAGGAACACATTGATCTGCCGTTCCTGCCCGAGCGTCAGGATCGGCGTGCGTGGGCCCGAGAGCTCCGCATAGCGCCGGGCCATCTCCTTGGCGACGCTGTTCGAGGGCTCGCGGTCGAGCGTGAAGCCGAGATTGCGCAGCAGATAGTCGTGGCCCGGAAATACGCGCGCGCCGTCCGGCAGCCGCGCGAGCCGGTCGACGAAGGTCTCGTACAGCAGTTGCGGGTCGCCGCCGTGCAGGCAATTGCCGGCGCCGGCGTTGAACAGCGTGTCGCCACAGAACAGCGCCGGCGGCGCGCCGGCCTGGCTGTCGGCATACAGGCACAGATGCGTGCGCGTGTGGCCGGGCGTATCGAGGCAATGCAGCTCCACCGTGCTGCCAACGCGCACCAGGTCGCCGCCATGCAGGCCGCGACTGACCCCGCCGATGCGCTCGGCCGCCCCCGCATGCGCCAGTACCGGCGCGCCCGTCGCCGCCACGACGGCCGCGTTGCCCCCCGTGTGATCACGGTGTTCGTGGGTGTTGAAGATCTGAGTGATGCGTACATCCAGCTCGCGCGCGCGCGCCAGGCAGGCCTCGGCGTTGAGCGGATCGATCAGCAGCGCCTCGCGCGTCGCCTCGCAGGCGACCAGGTAGTGGTAGTTGCGGCCGTCGTTGTCGGCCCAGATGCGCTCGATGAGCACTAGGCGATCCGCACGTAATGGTCCACCAGCAGCGCGAGGAACAGCCACATCAGATAGGTGATCGAAAAGCGGAACACCAGCAACGCGCGCTCATCGCTGCGCGTGCGCTTCATCACGACCACATGCCAGAGGAAGCGCGCGTTCAGCGCCAGGGCGGCCGCCAGATAGATCAGGCCGCTCATTCCGGTCAGGAACGGCAGCAGCGTGACCACGCACAGCATCACCGTATAGAGCAGCACGTGCAGCCGCGTGAGCTCGACGCCGTGAGTCACCGGCAGCATCGGAATGCCGACGCGGACATAGTCCTGGCGGCGCGCGATCGCGAGCGCCCAGAAGTGCGGCGGCGTCCAGGTGAAGATGATCATGAACAGCAACAGCGCCTGCGGATCGATGTGGTTGGTGACCGCGACCCATCCGAGCACCGGTGGAGCAGCGCCGGCAGCCCCGCCGATGACGATATTCTGCGGCGTGGCGCGCTTGAGCCAAACGGTGTAGACGACCGCGTATACGATCAGGGAGGCGAAGCAGAGCACCGCGGTCAGCCAATTCACGCAGGCGACCAGCAGCGCCATCGAGGCGACTGCGAGCGCCAGCGCGAACAGCAGCGCCTGGCGGTGCGTCAGCTGTCCGGAAGGCAGCGGGCGGCGACGGGTCCGCAGCATGCGCGCATCGATGTGCGAATCGAGCACGTGGTTGACCGCGGCCGCGGAGGCGGCGGCGAGCGCGATGCCGAGATTGCCGAAGATCAACGCCTCGAGCGGCGGCACACCGGGAGCGGCCAGCAAGGTTCCGACCAGCGCGGTGAGCATGATCAATGCCACCACCCGCGGCTTGGTGAGTGCCCAGTAGTCGCGCCAGGAGGCGCCGGCGTTCAGGGCGTCAGTATGGATGGGACTCATGGCGAGGTCGCAATGGAGGGTGGTCGCAATTGGCGATTCAACGTTACGGCTCCGAGCAACAGCAGCGCCGCGCCCGCATTGTGCGCGGTTGCAAGCCAGAGTGGAAAGCCGCGCAGCACCATCTCCATTCCGATCGACAGCTGCAGCCCCAGCAGCAGCAGCAGCGCGATGGCGGCGCGCCGCACCGGTGCGCCCAGGCTGCGGCGTAGGCTGCGGCGCAGACAACCCAGCGCGGCGGCGGCGAGGGCGAGGGCCGTGACGCAAGCGCCGAGCCGGTGCGTGAGCTGGATAGCCACGCGCGCGGCGCCCGCCAGTACGCCACCCTCGTAGTCGATGTTCAGTCCCCGCCACAGAACGAATCCGGAGTGAAAGTCGGCCGCGGGCCACCAGCGGCCCTGACAGGTCGGCAGATCCGGACAGGCGAGCGCCGCGTAATTGCTGCTGGTCCAGCCGCCGAGTGCGATCTGCACCCCCAACAGAACGAGAGCGAGCAACGCAAGCGCGCGTGCTCCCGTCGACACGCCCGGCGCGACCTCGGGCCTGGCTCTGTGCGGTTGCCACAGCGTCAGCACCAGCCACCACAGCAGCGACAGTGTCGTCAATCCAAACAGCAGATGCAGCGTGACGATCAGCGGCTTGAGCTGCCAGGTCACGGTGAGCATGCCGAGCACCGCCTGTACCACGATGACCGCGAGCAGCCCAGTCAGGTAGAGCGGTGAGGCGATGCGCTCGCGCCGCCAGGCGATCCCGAGCGCCGCCAGCAACAGCAGCAGGCAGGCGAGCGTGCCGGCCGCATACCGGTGCACCATCTCGCGCCAGGCTTTACCGAGCTGCAGCAGATGGTTGGCGCCGTTACCATCGATCGGGGTCGCTGTGGTGGCCGCGGCCGAGGTGGTGGCCGCGGCCGAGGGGGCGAAGTGCCCGTAGCATTCCGGCCAGTCCGGGCAGCCGAGCCCGGCATTGCTCAAGCGCACGTAGGCCCCGAGTACTACGACGGTGAGGCAGAGCGCGCAGGCGACCAGGGCGAGCGCGCGTAGCAGGCGCGCGTGTCCGACGCGCTCGGCGTATACGGTCGGCGCGGCCGCGGGTGCGAGCGGGCGGGGGATGGGATCCTCCGCGGCGAGGTGTGCAGTCACTGGCCTTTAACCGATACTGGTCGCTTGCAACAGCCGCTTGAGGTCTTCGAGCAGTCCCCTCGGCGGGGCGCGCAGATCGTAACGCATCATCAGATCGCCGCGTGGATCGACGATGAACAGGCTCGTCGGGCGCGCATCCGCGGGAAACCGGCCGAGCAACGCCGCCCCAGTGGGCCCGGTTTCATCCAGCGTGATCAGTCCCGGGTAGGCCTCGAGCCGTGCGCGATCGCAGCAGGGCGCCGTCGCCAGGAACAGCCGCTGCAGCTGCGGGGCGAGCTCCCCGAGGCCCCCGTGCGTCTGGCGCATGGTGTAGAGCGCGTTTTGACAGCCGGCATCGCAGTCGCCCGCACCCAGGTAGACCAGCGACCACTTGCCCTGAAACACGGTCGCAGCGAGCGGCCGCGGCGGTTGAATCAGCTGGCCGTGATTGGTGCGGCCGGCCGGCCGCCAGTGGGTGCCGAAATACAGCAGCGTGGCCAGTAACGG
>JASHTF010000135.1 GCA_030040715.1 Gammaproteobacteria bacterium
CTTCCACATATTCCTTCCCGAGCGCTTTGTCTGCATGGTCGGCGAATATGGCGAGAACCGGCACCCTGACCGAGGTGAACTCGACAAGACCGGAGAAGATAGCTTGAGCTATCGGCGGGAGGGGTCTCGATAGTCCGGCGCGCTTCAAGCTTGGCAGGTCTCTGCTTACACGCGGCAGGTCAGTAGCCATGAGTTCATCGATCAGTGCATTGGCCTTCTGCTGGTCGCCCGTAAACGTCATTTGGAGTAGCTGAGTGAGCTTGCGTTGCACATCATCGATGTCAACAGCGGTGACGTCCAAAGCGCTGGCCTCATTAAGCGCCTTCCCTGTGGTGTCATAGAAGGCATAGGCATAGCCGGCATCGAGATAAACTAGCCCAGCTATCTCTTTGGGATGGCGAGAACCTACGTAGCTCAACTCTTCACCAGCAAGAGAGTGGCCAATCAGCACCGGGCGATCGATCTTGAGTCCGTTCATTACGGCCACGACGTCCTCGCCGAGTCGATCCGCCGAGTAGCCCGTGGCTGGCGCGCTAGAAGCACCGAACCCTCGGCGGGTAATTCCAAATACGTGATACCTCGCGGCCAGCTTAGGCGCGAACCGATCGAAGACGTGGGCGTCGTTGCCAAACCCGGCCAGCAGAATAACCGGGCGTCCCGAGCCGCCCCAATCGAGCACTTCCAGCTTGACACCCGGTTCAACAGTGACGAATTGGATCTTGTGAGGGGTCGAATCGAGCGGCTCGGCCGTGCCGGCAGCCCATGCACCATGCGTCGCCGAGGACAGAAGACTTGCCGAGGTAAGCAATGTAGCAAACAGCATGCGCACGACGGACACCCCCGAGGCGAAGGCGGCTAGTACGGCCGGCAGTCCATTATGCTTCCAGGTAGCGGTCGGTCGCGACTGACCGGAACGGGTCGACTTTGGGCCTCGCCAACGGGGTCTTATTTGCCCTTAGCAGCTCGTCACTTGGCCGGCGTCAACTGCTGTCACGACTCCGCCCTGAAAGGTTATATAGAGGGAGTTCAAGAGATCGTAGCCACCCTCACAATTGCCGTTGTCCGGCACCTTTCCATGGTAGCCGATGAAGGCCTGATCTCCTCTACGTAATAAACCAGAACGGAATGCGTGTTGCACCGCCGTTTCGGAGGTGCCGAGCCAAATACCGTTGTTGAAGCTCAGCACATCAAATTGCCTCGGAAGGGTCGGGCAATCGGGTGTCGGATGCTCGTTGGCGATTCCTTTTACCGCTATATTCGTGATCCGATCCTCCGGCCCACCCATTTCGCCGGAAGCCTCAATCCAAACGCGAAACTGGTTCTCATCTGAGGCGGCGGTGTAGCAGAGCCAATAAACGTTCTCCGCCGCGTCACCTTGCTGCTCGATTTGGCCCGATTTTACTGCGCTAAGAACCTGTGACAGCGTGGTCTGCTCAAATTCAATTTTCAGCGCACCCATCGTTAGGCCTTCGGACGGTTTAGAGGTGGCAAGCCAGGATTTCTCCGATGCGCTTATCGCTTCATCAATAATCGGTGGTGATACTTTTGCCATTGCTGCAGCCGCAAAAATAAAGGCCCCACTGAAGACGCACCCTGCCGTGCTCCTGAGAAAGTGTCTGTGTTTCATTCCAGGTTCAATCGCCCTGTAGCCTTCCTGACGGGAAGGTCATTATCCGGCTTCCCATGAGCGGCCGCTCGTGGCTGACCGCTTGGGTCGATAACGGAAAAATGTAACGGTCGCGCCCGAAGCGCGTCCAGCATAGACTGCAGGGCTGGGAGACGAACGTGGCTGCATTAGATCGCCAGCACCGCCGCGGGTTTCTCGCGAGTATCGCAGCTGCCGGCGTATTTGGCCTTGAGGCAGCGCGGCAAGGTGCCGTCGCCGCCATCGTGAACACCGATGTCTCCAAGTTACCACCGTATGGGAACGGAACGTTGCCTGCCGCCATTCGGTCGCGGGCTATCGGCGGCATCAATGGTTTGACGATTCATGTACTGGAATCTGGATTCGAGGTTCCGGGTCGCCCGGCCGTGCTCCTGCTTCACGGCTTTCCGGAGTTGGCTTACAGCTGGCGAAAGGTGATGCTGCCACTAGCGGCAGCGGGCTTTCACGTCATCGCGCCCGACAGGCGCGGCTATGGTCGAACCACAGGGTGGGACGACGCTTACGATGTGGATCTGGAGCCGTTCGCTGTCCTAAACAGAGTCAGGGATGCTCTGGCGCTAGTTTCGGCGTTCGGGCACCGGAACGTTGTGAGTGTCATTGGCCACGACTTCGGCTCGCCGCTTGCGGCATGGTGTGCGCTGATACGGCCCGATGTCTTTCGCTCGCTGGTGATGATGAGCGCACCGTTCTCTGGACCACCCGCGCTACCCTTCAACTCCGCCGACCAGTCACCGGCCGTAGTCAGGCCACTGACCAATATAGACGAGCAGCTGGCTGCACTACCGCGACCACGCAAGTACTACATGCAGTATTACGCAACGCGCGACGCCAACCACGATATGCAGTTTGCTCCACAGGGGCTACACGCGTTCCTACGTGCTTATTATCACTACAAGAGTGCTGACTGGAAGGACAACAAGCCCTTTCCGCTCAAGGCGCGTACTGCAGACGAACTGGCTAAGTTGCCGACCTATTACGTCATGGACTTGGACAAGGGAATGGCGGAGACGGTGGCATTGGCGATGCCCTCACCGTCGGAAGTGGCGGCCTGCAAATGGTTGACCGAAGCGGAGCTCAGCGTGTACGCAGCCGAATATGCCCGCACTGGCTTTCAGGGCGGCCTAGATGAATACCGTTGCAACTTCGATACGAAACAAAACTCGGATCTGCGGCTCTTTGCTAGTCGAACCATAGACGTACCGGCGATGTTCATCGCCGGGAGGAGCGATTGGGGTGCCTATCAAACTCCTGGCGCCTTGGAGGCGATGAGAAATAGCGTCTGCACGCACTTCTCTGGCGTCCATCTGCTCGACGGAGCCGGGCATTGGGTGCAGCAGGAACAGCCCGAACAGGTGAATGAGCTTCTGCTGCGCTTTCTAAGGCAGCAACACTGATAGGGCAGCCCCAGAGCACAGACGTTCGCGAGCGGCTGCTGTGGGTCCGCGAGCGCAATTTGGCGCCAGTCGGCCACCGACGGACAAATGCTGCTCGGATCTCCCTGCCGGCTGGCAGCCACTCGACAACCATGGCGGGCGCCAGCTAGGTATTTCTAACTCACTCTATATGGGTGCTGGCGGAATGCGCGACGACGCGATCGCCTTAAGAAGTTGTATCCGTGTCAACCTCTAGAATGCAACGCCGTTTATGAGTTGGCAGAGCGCTGCTCTGTGGCGAGATATCATTAGAATAAAAGCGACCCAGCCAGTTAGGGGGATCCAGGCTCGAATGGGTGGCCCGCGGCGAACGTTCGTCAGCAGCGGTCTGATGCTCTGCTTGGCTGCAGTGTCGTCGGCGTGCAGTAGCTCGGGGGGCAACGAGACATTCCCTATCGGCGGGACGATTAGTGGCCTGATCGCCAACGGCTTGGTGTTGACGGATGGCAGCAGCGACACCGTCGCTCCGGCTGCGGATGCGACGGCATTTACCTTTCCGTCGCCGCTGCCTGTTGGGACCGTCTTTACGGTGACGGTTCAATCACAACCCACCGGGCAAACCTGCATCGTGCGGCATGGAACCGGCATCGTCGGGACACTGGCATCGATTAAGGTGGGAATCATTTGTCCGTCATGGGTCTGGCAAAGCGGCTCAGATCAAGGTAGCCCGTATGGCGCTCCCGGGGTCTATGGCACGCAAGGTTTTGCCGCAGCCGGCAACGTGCCGGGCGCGCGTTCCAACTCCCTATCCTGGAGCGACCCTGCAGGCAACCTCTGGCTATTCGGCGGACAGATTAGCTACACAACGCAGGTGAGACCTGGGGGTGGTGAGGTCTATTCGCCATATCTCAATGACTTGTGGAAATACGAGCCGGCCACGGGTCAATGGACCTGGGTGAGCGGACCGGACACTCCGGACACTCCAATCCACCCGGCCGTCTTCGGCGTCGAGGGAATCGCCGCACCCGGCAACATCCCGGCAGGACGCGCCAGTGCGGTAACGTGGACCGATTACGCAGGCAATCTCTGGTTGTTCGGCGGCTACGGCCTGGATTCCGCTGGGAATCAGGGCAACTTTAATGATCTGTGGGAATTCACGCCCGGCACAGGTGAGTGGGCCTGGATGGGTGGCACCGATACGCTCAATGCGGCAGGGGAGTATGGCGCACAGGGTAGTGCAGCGCCTGCAAATGTGCCCGGTGCGCGGGACTCGTCCGTTGGTTGGACCGACGACGCGGGCAACTTCTGGTTGTTCGGGGGCGAGGGCCTGGATTCCCATGGAAATTACGGCGACCTCAATGACCTGTGGAGATTCACTCCCGGCACGGGTCAGTGGACGTGGATGAGCGGCGCGGATACGGTCAATTCCGCGGGGAAATATGGAACACAAGGTAGTGCCGCGCCCGGAAATGTACCCGGCGCGCGATCCGCAGCTGCGGGGTGGACCGACAGCGCGGGCAACCTTTGGTTGTTCGGAGGCAACAGCCTCAATGGTGTAAGTGATTGGTTCAATGACCTATGGATGTACCGCCCCAGGACGGGCCAATGGACCTGGGTGAGCGGCGCCGATGAGCCCGATGCCCCAGGCGTTTTCGGCGTGCTTGGAACCGCCGCACCCGACAACGTGCCCCGAGCACGCTGGAGTGCCGTATCGTGGACCGATCGTACGGGAAATCTCTGGCTATTCGGTGGAGGCAGTGCGTTTACTGGCGGACTCGGCGGAGGCACCGTTACCCTTTCTGACCTGTGGCAGTTCAATCCTCGCAGCAGTGAGTGGACGTGGATGGGTGGCTCCGAACTAGCACCAGCTGTCTACGGTATCGAGGGACAGTCTGCGGCCGGAAACGAGCCTGGAGCGCGCACGGGTGCCACTGCATGGACGGACGGCACGGGGAATTTTTGGCTGTTCGGCGGCGTGGGCGTCTATCTGGTGGGAAACGCCCTCGACTCGGGAACGTTCAATGATTTGTGGGAGTACACCATTGCGACCTATTGAGCGTGGCTAATGACCATCATGCGACTTCTGCACGCTGAGGCTGGATGAGCGGAACCGGCCAAGTCGATCAGGAGGTACGGTAGGAATCGGTTCCGCGAGGGTGGCTCGATACGGCCCTGGCACGGGGCCGACGATGGGTCGGCGCCGAGACGACCTCTTCCGGCCACGGGTTGGCTTGCCGGACACCGGAGGGTCGCGATTGCCCGGGTCGACAGTGAGCGCTACGTGTCGCTAGGGCATTCGGCAAAAAGCCACCACCTCGCGCAGCGAGCAGCCTTCCCCAATCTGCGGCTGTAAGCACCGGCGTTCATGGATGTGGGCGGACAAGCTTAAAAACGCACTTGAGGGCAGGCGATGCGGCGGGTCTAGGCTTCCACAGTACTGCTGTTGGATCATCCTCATCCCGCTCAGGTATGCCCAACAGATACGCTCCCGTCAGCGCTTGGATTACCGCAAGCAGCCAGGATGTCTTGATCGTCCATCGGTTGCGCTCACCGGCCAGGGTGCTCACCCGCGCAGGAAGCGCTCGTGCGGCGCCCAGCCTGACGGGCTGAGGGTTGTCCTTCACCAACGCGCGGTACTATGCTACGGCGACTGACCAAGGCGCTTAGGGGGAGGGCACATGCCAAGTCCTCTTGAAATCAGCGGACTCAGGACTCCGGAAGAGGAGCTGCGGCTCACCCGCCGCGAGCTGATCAAGCGGATCGTCGCGTCCGGGGCGGTCGCCTCTGCCAGCACCTTTGTCTACGGGGGACTTGCGGGCTGTGGGAGTCAACGCGGATCCCCGGCTGGGGGGGTCGAGCGGCTCATTTCGATCAACGTGAACGGTCAGGTCCGCCGCGTCGACGTGCTGCCGAACGAGACCCTCGCGATGACACTGCGTTACAAGCTCGGGCTCACGGGCACGAAGCTCGGCTGCGACCGCGGCGAATGCGGCGCCTGCACCGTCATGCTGGATGACGTCACGCACTACTCCTGTTCCGTGCTGACGCACAGCGTGCGCAATCGCAAGGTCATCACCGTCGAGGGCGTCGGCGGCCCGAGCGGTGAGCTTCACCCCGTGCAGCAGGCCTTCATCGACGAGCTCTCGCCGCAGTGCGGCTTCTGCACCTCCGGCCAGGTGGTCTCGGCGGTGGCGCTCCTCAAGCGAAATCCGAAGCCGACTCGCGAGGAGGCGCGCATGGCGCTCTCCGGGAACCTATGCCGCTGCGGGGCCTATCACAACTATCTGAACGGTGTCATGCGGGCGGCTGGGCAGGAGACATCCACATGAGCTACCGGCTTATCGGCAAGGACTTCACTCCGCCCGACGTGCACGCGAAGGTCACGGGCCAGGCGAAGTATGCGGAAGACTTCCGCGCCGACGGCATGGTGTTCTGCCGCATGCTGATGTCCCCCATGCCGCACGCGAAGGTGAAGCACATCGACGTCTCGGAGGCGCTCAAGGTCCCGGGAGTCGTCGGTGTATTGCTGCCGCACGAATGCACTCCGGTCCCCAAGCCCGACCAGCCGATTCTTTCCGATGAGCCGCAGTACGTCGGCGACCCGATCATGGCACTCGCCGCAGTCGATGAGACCACCGCGCACGATGCGCTCGAGAAGGTGAAGGTGGATCTCGAGCCCCTGCCATTCGTGATCGACCCGCTCGTCAGCCTGCATCCCGACGGGCCGGCCCCGCGTGCCGACGGCAACAACGTCGGCTTCCTCCGGACTGGCAGCAAGATGCAGTCGATCAAGTGGACGGCGCAGGACTTCGCAGAGGCGGGCCCGGACAAGCTGCCTATGGGCAAGCCCTCGGAAGAGTGGGCTTATGGCGACATCGAGGCAGGCTTCGCCAAGTCGAGGGTGGTCTACGACGACACTTTCGTCACCGGCAGTAACTCGCACCACAGCCTCGAGCCCCGCAGTTGCTTCGCCTATTGGCAGAACGGGAAGTGCTTCGTCCACGGCTCGACGCAGAGCCAGTCCTTCATCGTTCCGGGCCTGGTGAAATACCTCGGCATCAAGCCCTCCGAGCTCGTGTATATCGCCGAGTTCTGCGGCGGCGGCTTTGGCTCGAAGGCCACCGCCTACCCCGCCATGGCGATTCCGGCGCTGATGTCGAAAAAGCTGGGCCGCCCCGTGCTGATGCGTGTCAGCCGCGCCGAGGAGTACGCCATCGGCCGCGCGCGCAGCGGCTTTCAGGGCCGTGTGAAGCTCGGTTTCGGGGCCGACGGCCGGTTGCTAGCCGCCGATATGTATATTGTGCAGGACAGCGGCGCCTATAGCGGCAATGCGGATTTCCGCGCCGCCGCGGACGCGCTCTCGATTGTCTACTCGCCCGAGTCGATGCGCTGGCGCGCCGTGCCGGTCTTCACCAATTCGCCCACCCGCTCGGAGCAGCGCGGCCCCGGCGAGAACCAGATCGCCTTTATCCTCGAGCCCCTCATCGACCGCGCGGCGCGCGACCTCAAGATCGATCGGCTCGAGATCCGCCGCATCAATGCGCCGCGGACGGGCTCGCTTTCCGGCAAGGAGCGCCGCCCGCAGACGAGCGGCTACCTCCCCGACGCGCTTGCGAAGGGCGCGGCGAGCTTCAACTGGGAGGAGCGCAAGGCTCGCAGCGGCCAGCGCCGCGGCTCGAAAGTGACCGGCATCGGGATCGGCCAGGCGTATCACGCCGCGGGTAACCATGGGTTCGACGGCTTGGTGCGTATCACGCCCGACGGGAAGCTGCACATTCACACCGGAATCGGAAACTTAGGGACCTTCTCGCACTCGGCGACATCGCGCATCGCCGCTGAAGCGCTCAAGTACGACTGGGACGACTGCATCATCGAGCGTGGTGACACGCGCAAGCACCTGCCGTGGAACCTGGCACAGTTCGGCAGCAACACGTGCTTCACCATGGCGCGCACCAACTACGTCGCTGCCATGGACGCGGTGACGAAGATGAAGGAGATCGCGGCTCACGATCTCGGCGGCAAGCCGGCTGATTACGATTTCGATGGCAAGAAAGTCTTCGCGACCGGCCACCCTGCACGCCACATGACTTACGCCGCCCTCGCCCAGCGCGCGATCGCACTCGGCGGCAAGTACTCCGGCAAGGAGCTTCCGGGCGATATCAACCCGATGACGCACGCGTCCGCCACCGCGCTCGCGGGGACCGGCCTCATCGGCGTGGCCAAGGACAATCTGCCGGTCGGCGGGCTGACGTCGGCCTTCTGCTGTGCCTTCGTCGAGCTCGAGGTCGATGTCGAGACGGGTCAGCACCGTATCATCGATATCCTCAACCTCGCCGACTGCGGTACCGTGATCCATCCTATGGGACTCGCGACGCAGATTCGCGGCGCTACGGTGCAGGGCATCAGCCTGTCGACGCTCGAGCACATCATCCTGGATCCGCAGAACGGGATCCCGGGTCACGTCGGCATCCTTCAGGCGAGACCCGCCACCTACCTCGACGTGCCCGCGGAGCTGCACGCGGACTGGGTCGACAAGCCCGACCCCACGAGCCCGATGGGTAGCAAGGGAGTTGGCGAGCCGCCGCTCGGAGCGGCGGCATCGGCCGTGATCTGCGCACTGTCAGATGCGCTCGGCGGACATGTCTTCAACCGCGCGCCGGTGACGCTCGACATGGTGCTGAATGTCGTCATGAAGCGGCCGCAGGCGCACTCGCCGCTGCAGATCATGTGCGCATAGGAGCGGGCGATGCATAGCGACATGATGCCGTACTTTGAGCTCTATCAGCCCGACACGGTGGAGGGCGCGCTCGCTCTCCTCGACCGCATCGGGGAGGGCGCTTGGCTCATGGCTGGAGGAAACGACAGCCTCGACTGGTTCAAGGACCGCAACAAGCGGCCCACGGCGGTGATCGAGCTCTCTGGCATCCAGGGCCTCACCGGCATCCGCGAGACGCCGCAGGGGCTCGAGGTCGGCGCCCTCACGAAGCTCGCCGACATCGCGAGCTCGCCGCTGGTGCACGCGAAGTACGGGCTGCTGGCCGCCGCTGCCGGCAGGGTGGCGAGTCCCCAGATTCGCAACAGCGGCACCCTCGGCGGCAACCTCTCTCAGGACGCGCGCTGCGTGTACTACCGCTACGGCGTGAGCTGTTACCGCGCGGGCGGCAATACCTGCTACGCGGACACGCCGCAAGGCATGAACCGTGAGCACTGTCTGTTCGGAGCCAGTCGCTGCGTAGCCGTCTCGCCGACCGACACCGGCACCGCCTCCGTCGCGCTCGACGCCCGCATGGTGATCCGCAGTGCCGCGGGCGAGCGTGTCCTGCCGGCGGAGGAGTACTTCATCGGGCCGTCCACCGATATCACGCGCATGACGGCGCTCAA
>JASHTF010000136.1 GCA_030040715.1 Gammaproteobacteria bacterium
TAGGTGAACTGCGTGATCTCCATGCCGTTGAGCCAGACCTCCCACCCGAGGCCCCAGGCTCCGAGGGTGGGCGACTCCCAATCGTCCTCGACCAGGCGAACATCGTGTACCCGCGGGTCGAAGCCGAGCGCCCTGAGGCTATCGAGATACAGCTCGACGATTTCCGGTGGCGAGGGCTTGATGAGGACCTGGAACTGATAGTAGTGCTGCAGCCGAAACGGGTTGTCGCCGTAGCGGCCGTCGGTGGGGCGCCGCGAGGGTTGTACGTAGGCGCAGCGCCACGGCTCCGGCCCGATCGCCCGCAGGAACGTGTCACTGTGAAAGGTGCCCGCACCGACCTCCATGTCGTAGGGCTGCAGGATGAGGCAGCCGCGCTCCGACCAGTAGCGCTGCAGCGAGAAAATCAGATCCTGGAAAGTCAGGGGCTTGAGACCGACCGTGCTCGCTTTCATGCGCTGCGTCTGCCGTGGGCGATCGAGCGCGCGAGTATATGCGAGAGTGCCGCCGCTGCTGCTGCGCGCGATGTTGCCGTTGCGCGGAAGCAGCCGTTGCGCGGAAGCAGCCGTTGCGCCGAAATGGGGCAGTGGTGCTGCGGCCGCACTATAATGGTGCAACGGCACGTGCGCAGATCGGCGCGTGGCTGAGAAGTCGCTGAATTCCCTTGCCGTTCCGTGCGAACCGTGGCTGGCACAGCGGCTGCATCAGGCGCCTCAATGAGCGCGTCAGCGCTTTATCTGAGCGCACGAAACACAATCGGAGGGCCTATGAGTTCCAGTGATGTGCTGAAGCTGATCAAGGACAAGGAGGTGAAGTGGGCGGACCTGCGGTTCACCGACACCCGGGGCAAGGAGCAGCACGTCACCATCCCCTCCCGTTACGTGACCGACGAGTTCTTCGTCGAAGGCAAGATGTTCGACGGCTCCTCGATCGCCGGCTGGAAGGGCATCAATGAGTCGGACATGATCCTGATGCCGGACGCCTCCACCGCGGTGATCGACCCGTTCTTCGAGCAGACCACGATCAACCTGCGCTGCGACGTCATCGAGCCGATGACGATGCAGGGCTATGAGCGCGATCCGCGCTCACTCGCCAAGCGCGCCGAAGCGTATTTGAAGTCCACGGGTGTTGCCGACACGGCGCTGTTCGGGCCTGAGAACGAGTTCTTCATCTTCGATAGCGTGCGCTGGAGCAATGACCTGCGCAGTGCCTTCTACAGCATCGATTCGGCCGAGGGTTCCTGGAACAGCGATACCGCCTATGAGGAAGGCAATCGCGGCCATCGCCCGGGCGTAAAGGGTGGTTACTTTCCCGTGCCGCCCGTGGATGCCTTTCAGGACATTCGTAGCGCGATGTGCAGCGCCTGCGAGGAGCTCGGCCTCACGGTCGAGGTACACCATCACGAGGTGGCCACCGGCGGCCAGTCGGAGATCGGCATCGGTGCCAATACGCTGGTACGTAAGGCCGACGAGGTGCAGATCCTCAAGTACGCGCTGATGAACGTGGCTGCCAACTATGGCAAGACCGTCACCTTCATGCCCAAACCCCTGGTCGGCGACAACGGCAACGGCATGCACGTACATCAGTCGCTGTCGAAGGAGGGCAAGAACATCTTCGCGGGCGAGAAATACGCCGGGCTGTCCGACCAGTGCCTGTACTACATCGGCGGCATCATCAAGCACGCACGTGCGCTCAATGCGATCACCAATGCGAGCACCAACAGCTACAAGCGTCTCGTGCCCGGCTTCGAAGCGCCGACGCTGCTCGCGTACTCGGCGCGCAACCGCTCGGCCTCGATCCGTGTGCCGTGGGTGTCGAGCCCCAAGGCGCGGCGCATCGAGGTGCGCTTTCCGGATGCCACCGCCAATCCCTACTTCGCCTTCGCGGCCATGATGATGGCGGGATTGGACGGCATCCAGAATAAGATCCACCCCGGCAACCCCGCCGATAAGGATCTCTACGATCTGGAGCCCGAGGAGGCCAAGCACATCCCGACCGTGTGCTACTCGCTCGACATGGCACTCGAATACCTCGACAAGGACCGTGAGTTCCTGCTGCGTGGCGGCGTGTTCACCAACGATGTGATCGACGCCTACATGGGGCTGAAGCAGCAGGAGATCACACGGTTGCGCATGACGACGCATCCGGTCGAGTTCGACATGTACTACAGCGTCTGAGGGTGAGGACGAGGGTGCGGAGCGGCGCCGTCTCTGCGGTCGGCCGGTACAGTCGCGACGCCGGCGACTCCCGCACCCGCGACCCTGGTGCCGCACGTCCCTCGCCGCCCATGCCCGCGCCCGTCCAGCCGTCGACACCCCGGCTCCGAGCCAGGGGTGACGGCGCGCACACTGCCGAACGCTGGTGCTGTGCGCAACGCGTGCGGGGCGCTATGCTCGATGAGCATGATGAACAGGCTGGCTTCCGTCCACGCGCTGTCGGCGATGGCGCTGGCAGTGCTGCTGGGCAGCGCCGCGGCGATCGCGGCCGATGCGCCCGATGCAGCTGCGGGCACGACCACCTACCGCTGGGTCGACGCCCAGGGCGTGGTGCACTACTCCGACACGCCCCAGCCGGGGGCGGAGAAGCTGCAGATTCAGCCCGCTCAGACCTACCAGTCGGCGCCGACGCCGAGTGCCGCTGCCAGCGCACCCGGCGACGCCGCTGGAGCCGACTCGTATCGCGCTTGCCGCATCGTCCAGCCCTCGGGCGAGCAGTCGCTGTTTTCGCCCGAGCACGTGCCCGTGAGTCTGCAGCTCGACCCGGCGCTGCACGCGGACGATCAGGTCACGGTGACGTTCGATGGTCAGCCGCTACAGCCGACCGACGAGTCGGGACTGCGTTTTCGTATCGATTCTCCCGATCGCGGCACTCACACCCTGACCGCGAGCGTGCGCGATCCCTCGGGCAAGGTCGTCTGCAGCTCTCCGCCCGTGACTTTCTACGTGCAGCGGCCCTCGCTGCTGTCACCGCTGGCTCCCGCGCGCGGACATTGATCGGCGGTCGCGGCCGTCGAGCCGCATTGCCGGCGGCGGCTGTGCGTCGGGTGCCGGACCGGGTGCCAGGCAGGGTGCCAGGCGCATGATGGCCGCCGAGCTGTCCGTGTCCTCACCACTCGCCCACTTCGACTCCGCGGAGCTGCTCGATGCGCTCTCGACCGGGATCATCGTGCTCGACGCGCACCTGTGCGTCGTGTACGCCAACGTCGGCGCCCAGGATCTGCTCAGCATGTCGCTGAATCAGGCGCGCGGGCGGCCGGTCCAGGAGTTGTTCCGTGACTCGGCGCTCGGCGCGCTGCTGCGCCGCTCGCTCGATCGCAACGAGCCGTGCGCCGGCCACGAGATCGAGTTGAGCGCTTGCGGACCGCCGTCGGGGCGCGAGCCCGTGGTCGTGGACGTTACCGTGACGCCGCTCGAGGGTCAGGTGACGGGAACGCATCTGCTGATCGAGCTGGCCGATGCACGTGCGCGTCAGCGCATCACGCGCGAGAGCGAGCTGCTGTCACGGCTCGACGGCAGCCGCCTCATGGTCCGGCAGCTCGCGCACGAGATCAAAAACCCGCTCGGTGGACTGCGCGGTGCCGCGCAGCTGCTCGATCGAGAGCTGCACGACGGCACCCTCAAGGAATACACCACCGTCATCATCAACGAGGCCGATCGACTGCGGGCCCTGGTCGACAGCATGCTCGGCCCGACGCGTGCGCCGCAGATGACCGGCGTTAACATTCATGAGATCTGCGAGCACGTATTTCATCTGCTGCGCAGCGAAGCGCCGGCCGGAGTCACGATCGAGCGCGACTATGATCCGAGCCTGCCGAGCGGCGAGTTCGATCGCAACGAGATCATTCAGGCGATGCTGAATGTCGCCCGCAACGCCCTGCAAGCCCTCCCGCCCGCCGGCGGGCGCTTGATCCTGCGCACGCGGGCGCTGAGCAATACCACGATCGGCACCGTGCGCCATCGACTCGTGGCCGACATCCAGATCGAGGACAACGGCCACGGAGTACCGCCGCAGCTGCATCGAAGCCTGTTTTATCCCTTGGTCACGGGCCGCGCCAACGGCTCGGGGCTCGGCTTGGCGGTGGCGCAGGAGCTGGTCGCGCGCCACCGCGGCATCATCGAGTTCGAGAGTCAACCCGGACGTACCGTGTTTTCTGTGCTGTTGCCGTTGGAGGCCGATGCATGAGCTCACCCCCGCTGCGTGTCTGGCTGGTCGATGACGATACTTCGATCCGCTGGGTCCTCGAGCGCGCACTGAAAAACGGCGGCATGCTGCCGAAGGCGTTCGATGCCGCCGAGCCCGCGCTCGCCGCCCTGCGTGACGATGCGCCCAACGTGCTGATCACCGACATCCGCATGACGGGTCAGTCGGGTCTCGACCTGCTGCGCCAGGTGCACGACGTGCGTCCGGAGCTGCCGGTCATCGTCATGACGGCCTATTCGGATCTCGATAACGCCGTGTCCGCGTACGAGAGCGGAGCGTTCGAGTATCTGCCGAAGCCGTTCGATATTGATCAGGCGGTGGAGTTGGTGAGGCGTGCCGCGGCCGCCGCGGCCCGGCCCGCCGATGGCACCGCCGCGCTGCCGCGCATACCCGAGCTGCTCGGACGGGCCCCGGCGATGCAGCAGGTGTTTCGCGCCATCGGCCGCCTGTCGCGCTCGAGCGTGAACGTGCTCGTGACCGGCGAGTCTGGCACCGGCAAGGAGCTCGTGGCACGGGCGCTGCATCAGCACAGTCCGCGGGCGGGCAAGGCGTTCATCGCTCTGAATACCTCGGCGATCCCGGCGGAGCTGCTGGAGTCGGAGCTGTTCGGTCACGAGAAGGGCGCCTTTACCGGCGCGGTCGGACTGCGCCGCGGCCGCTTCGAGCAGGCCGACGGCGGCACGCTGTTTCTCGACGAGATCGGCGACATGTCGATCCCGCTGCAGACGCGACTGCTGCGCGTGCTGGCGGAGGGCGAGTTCTACCGCGTGGGCGGCCAGACACCGATCCGCGTCGACGTGCGCGTGATCGCGGCGACGCACCAGACCCTCGAGCAGCGCGTGCGCTCGGGAGAGTTTCGCGAGGACCTCTATCACCGTCTCAACGTCATCCGCATCGAGCTGCCCCCGCTACGCGCGCGGCGCGAGGACATCGCCGAGCTGCTGGACCACTACCTGTCGCTCGCGGCCCAGGAGCTGGGGGTCGAGCCGAAAACTGTCACCGAGGACGCCCGCGCTCAGCTCCTGGCCTACCCGTGGCCCGGCAACGTGCGTGAGCTGGTCAATCTGTGCCGGCGTCTCACGGTGCTCGCGCCAGGCAACGAGATTCGTCTCGAAGATCTGCCCTCGTCCGTGACCGACACGCGGTCCAGCGCGGCCGCCGACTGGCTGGCCGCACTTGCACTTTGGGCCGATCAGCGCCTCACCGCCTCTACACGGCCGCTGCTCGATGAAGCGACTCCGGCGTTCGAGCGCACCCTGATCCGTATCGCACTCAGACACACGCGGGGTCATCGTCAGAGCGCCGCACGCTTGCTCGGTTGGGGCCGCAACACGCTCGCTCGCAAGCTCAAGGAGCTGGGTATGGCCGAGGAACTGGAGCTCGAGGCCACCGATGAGGCCGCCGACGATCAACCGGTCTGACTCTGCGCCCGGCGGCTGCCGGGCTGGCCCGTAGTCCGACTCCTACATTTGACAACAGCTTATGTCGTGAGCTAGGTTCGTTTTCCCCGACGCGGAGCGAGCTCGCTGGAGCGAGCGAACGCGCCGGCGGCTGACTGCGGCCCCGCTCGGGCAAGCAGCTCGCATCCGATCCATAACAGAAAAGCATTTGGGGGCCGATGACATGCTGATCGTTGGCGCGCTGATGCAAGCCGGCTTCCGCCGCTCCCATCTGCTGTACCTGCTGTACGCGCTCGCCGGGCTGCTGCTCGCGCGTACCAGCCTCGGCGCCGCCCAGCCGCCTCATCTCCAGGGCCGGGCACCGAGCGCCTGGGAGCTGAACGTCGGCCCCGTTTCAGGCGCTGAATCCGCGCCGGGTCTCGAACGGTTTGTGGGCCTGAAGGGCGGATAGCGCCTTCTCTTCGGCGGGATCGGCGATGCCGGACGCGATCGGCAATGTAGTCGCCGATGTGCAGCTCCCTGTCAAGCGTCGATCATGACTCGGGCGGCGTCCGGGAACCAATAAATTTTCGTTAACAATCATAGGGACCAGCCCCTCGTAATGGGGTTGGATCTGCTCGTGCGTTGTCGGCAGTGGGCGATATACTCCGCGAGGCGCTGTGCGCGCCGGCAAGGTGATCGAATGACGGCGGTCGGATCGATGCATGGTTATTGGGTTGGGCGCTGCGCGCGCGCGGGATTGTCGGCGCTGTGCGCGCTGCTGCTCGCCAGCGGTGCATTCGCCGAGACGCGCGGCTACGCCATCTCCTTGATCCATACGGCCACCTATCCAACCAAGGACGATTGTCCGCTGGGTGGCAACGGCGGTAACACGCAGATCAAGGAACGGATCCTGATGCGCTCTGGCTACACCCAGGCGCAGGCGGCCGCGGTCATCGCCAACGAAGGGAAGGACGAGCAGGGCCATCAGTTCAACTTCGAGCAGCGCGGGCGCATGAATGGCGAGGCGGTCGGTGTCGGAGACTTCCCGACCTCGGTGCCCGATCCGCACGTCGAGACGGTGACCGGCGCTGGCCCTGGCCATTATGCGTACGGGTTCGACCTCACCGGCCATCCGACTGCTTACTCCTTTGAGGACCCCGACACGCACGCGCTGGTCGAAAATCAGATGTGGCGCGCGCTCGGCTGCTTCGCGGTCTACCAGGTCAAGAACCCGGTGATCCCCTACAACGAGGCGATCGCGTGGGACACGGCCGAGGACGCGATGCCGGCATGGCTGTTATCGATCTCGGGTGAGGATCTGAGCCGCGACGGCGATGTCACCGTAACCTTCGATCGCTCGCTCGATATCGCAATCCGCAACACGCATGGACGCCTGCTGTCGGGCTCCTCTTACGTGATCGATCCGGATCCGCGGTCGCACAGTGTCTTTCGTGGTCACATCAAGGATCAGATGCTCACCATCGAACCGGGTGACTTCTC
>JASHTF010000137.1 GCA_030040715.1 Gammaproteobacteria bacterium
ACCGCGGGGCCGGGGCTGATCGGCGCATTGCTGACCGGCGCGGCGCTGGCCCGCTCGCTCGCTTATGGCTGGGGCCGGCCGGCGATCGGAGTGCATCATCTCGAAGGCCATCTGTGGGCTGCGATGCTCGAGTCGCCCGCTCCGCCGGTACCGCACACCGCGCTGCTGGTGTCCGGCGGGCACACGCTGCTGGTCGAGGTGCGCGCCTTCGGTGCTTACCGCCTGCTAGGGCAGACGCGCGATGATGCGGCCGGAGAAGCATTCGACAAGACCGCGAAGCTGCTCGGCTTGCCGTACCCCGGAGGACCGCAGCTCGCCCAACTCGCGCTCTCGGGACGTCCGGGCGTGTTCCATTTCCCGCGGCCGATGCTCGACCGCGACGGCTTTGAGTTCAGCTTCTCCGGGCTCAAGACGGCGGTGATGTCCGCGCTGCGCTCTGCAGTGCTCGATGAGCAGCGGCGCGCCGACATCGCCTACGCGGTTCAGGATGCCATCGTCACGACCCTGTGCGCCAAGGCGCTGCGGGCGCTGGAATACACCGGGCACGACGCGCTCGTGGTCGCCGGGGGCGTGGGAGCCAATCGCGAGCTGCGCGAGCGGCTGGCGCGAGAACTCACGGCGCGCGGAGCGCGCGCCTACTTTCCGCGCCAGGAGTTCTGCACCGACAACGCCGCCATGATCGCGGTCGCGGGACTGCAGCGCCTGCGTGCCGGTGAGCGCTCGGATCTGCCGATCGAGGTGCGCGCCCGTTGGCCACTGGAGTCGCTGCAGCCTCCGCCCGCGCGCAACTTGTCCTAGACTCTTTGCTATGAGCCAACACGAGCACGAGGACCGCATCTTCCTGCACGGTCTGAGCACCCAGTGCATCATCGGATTCATCGATTGGGAGCGGCGCATGCCGCAGACGGTGGTGATCGACCTGGAGCTGCCGTGCGACGCGGCGGCCGCGGCGGCGAGCGACCGCGTAGCCGATACCATCGATTACAAGCAACTCGCCAAGCGCGTGCTCGCGTGGACGCAGGCGTCCGAATTTCAGCTGCTCGAGACCTTGGCGCATCGACTGGCGCTGCTGCTGCTGGGTGAATTCCCGCTGCGCTGGGTGCGGGTGCGCGTCCGCAAGCCGGGCGCGATTCGTCACTCACGCGATGTCGGTGTCTGTATCGAACGCACTCGCAGCGCCACGGACCCTCCGACGTCCTGAGTCATGGCCGCTCTCGCCCGCGATGCCTTCGTGGCACTCGGCAGCAATATCGATCCGCCGCAGCATCTGTCGCGCGCGGCCCGTGCGCTCAGGCAGCGCTTCGGGGCGGTACGCTTTTCCGCCTGCTATCGCAACCCCTCGTTTGGCTTCGAAGGCGCGGACTTCGTCAACGCGGTCGCGGGATTCGCCACCACGCTGCCGGTCGGTGAGCTGCTCGCCAGCCTGCGCGCGATCGAGGTCGAGAGCGGTCGCGGGCCGGCCGACCCGAAGTGGGGCGCGCGCGCGATCGATCTCGATCTGCTGCTCTACGGAGAGATCGTCGGCTCCGGTCCCGGCTATACGCTGCCGCGGCCGGATCTCACCGAGCGCGTCTACATGCTCGGGCCACTGGCCGAGATTGCGCCACAGTGGCGTCTGCCGCCCGCAGGACCCACGCTCGCTGAGCTATGGGCGCGCTATCCGCGCGCTCAGCATCGTCTCGAACGCGTCGAGCTCGACCTGAATGCGGTCTGAGCTACCAGCCGATGCTGCGACCGCCGTCGACGGCCAGGATCTGTCCGGTCACGAACGGCGCCTCGGTGGCAAAGAACAGCACCGCACGGGCGATGTCCTCGGGCGAGCCGCTGCGTGCCAGCGGCGTACGCGCCAGAATCTTGTCTTTGCGCGCCGCGTCCATGCCGCTCTCCGGCCACAGAATGGTGCCGGGGGCGAGGGCGTTCACCCGCACCTCGGGTGCCAGCTCGCGCGCGAGCGCGCGCGTCAGCATGATCAGCCCGGCCTTGGCGGTCGAGTACACCACGTGGTCGCGCAGCGGTCGCTGACCGTGGATGTCGACGATGTTCACTACCGAGCCGTGCGTGCGCTTGAGCAGCGGCGCGGCGGCCTGGGTCAGGAACAGCGGGACGCGCAGGTTGGTACCGATCAGGTCCTGCCACTGCGCGGCAGTAATGTCGCCGACCGGCGTCGGATAGAACGTCGAGGCATTGTTGATCAGCAGATGCAGCGACCCGAAGTGCTCGCGGGTTGCGTCCACCAGCCGCTGCAGCAGCGCATCGTCGAGCAGGTCGCCGGCGATGATCGCGGTGGAAGCGGCTCGAGCGCGCTCGAGCTCGGCCGCCAGCTCCTCGGCCTCGCGCAGCGAGTGATGGCAGTGGATGACGACGTTGGCGCCAGCGGCGTGCAGGCTGCGTGCGATCTGCGCGCCGACGCGCCGCGCCGCTCCCGTGACCAAGGCGGTCTGCCCGGACAGCGGCGAGGGGTCAGCGCTGGAGTCTGGCGGAAGCGACGACATGGGCACAGCTTATGACGACGCACGCCGCGGCCTCAACGCTGCCGCCGCTCGAGCCCGATGAAGCCGCGCACTGCGCCGCGGTGCAGGACGCACTGCGGGCGCGCATCGGCGAGCGCGGCGGATGGATACCGTTCGACGAATACCTGCGTGTGGTGCTGTATGCGCCCGGCCTCGGCTATTACAGCGCGGGCAGCGTCAAGCTCGGCCGCGCCGGCGACTTCGTGACGGCTCCCGAGCTGTCGGCGCTGTTCGGTCGCGCGCTCGCGCGCCAGTGCGCCGAACTGCTGCAGACGCGCGGCGGCGAGCTGCTCGAGCTCGGTGCCGGCAGCGGCGCGCTCGCGGCGGTGCTGCTGCCGTCGCTGCAGGCCCTGGACGCGCTGCCGGAGCGCTACCAGATTCTCGAGACCAGCGCCGATCTGGCTGCGCGCCAGCGGGAGCGTCTGAATGCTCTGCCGCCGCCGCTGCGCGCACGCATTCATTGGTGCTCGAAGCTCCCCGATGCGCCGCTAACCGGGGTCGTGCTCGCGAATGAAGTCGCCGACGCGCTGCCGTTTCGCCGCTTCGTGGTCGCGGCTGAGGGCTTTCAAGAGCGCGGCGTGGCACTGGCGGCGATGAACCTCACGCTAGCCGATCGGCCGGCCGATGCGGCGCTCAGCGCCGAGCTCGAGCGCATCGCCACACCCGCCTGGCCGCTCGGTTACGAGTCCGAGCTCTGTCCGCTGCTCGGTGGCTGGATCGCCACGCTGGGGCGTGCGCTGGCGCGTGGCGCCCTGCTCATCATGGATTACGGACTGCCGCGCCACGAGTTCTACCATCCGCAGCGGTTGCATGGCACGCTGCGCTGCTACTTTCGCCAGCGCGCGCATGAGGATGCGCTGCGCTATCCCGGCCTGCAGGACATCAGCGCCTGGGTCGATTTCACCCGCATCGCCGAGGCTGCCACGGACGTGGGCCTCGAGGTCGCCGGCTTCTGCACGCAGGCGGCCTTCCTGCTCGCGAACGGCATCGAGGCCGACGTGGCCGCTGCCGGCTCGACGGCCGAACGGGCACGCCTCGCCTCCGAGGCACGCCAGCTGCTGTTGCCCGGCGAGATGGGCGAGAGTTGCAAGGCGATCGCGCTCACGCGCGGCGTCGATTGCGCGCTGCGCGGTTTTCGCTATCAGGATCTGCGGCGCGCGTTGTGAGAGTCGCGCGAGGCTCGCCTCACAGTGGACCTGAGGCAGCCCCTCCGGAGGCGGTACCTTCCGACGCCGCATCGTAAGCCGGTCGCCGGCGCTGCACGTGCATCGACCACAGCAGGATCGGTACGCCGGCGGCGCTGAGGGCGAGCGCCCAAAGGAACGGTTTCAGCCCGACGCCGACGACAATCCAGACACAGAAGAGCGCACCCATCAACGCGGCGGCCTGCCATGAGGCCGCACGCGCGGCGCTCGACTTCGCGTACAGGATCAGCACCGTCAGTGCGCAGCCGAGATACAGCGGTATGTTGCCGAGCGTGGTGACCACACTCAGCAGCGCAAATCCCGCGGAGGTCGAGCCGCTGTAGTTGAGCAGCAGCATGAGGCTGGCTACGGCTCCGGTCAGCAGGAAGGCACGCCACGGGGCGCCGTGGCTGTTGAGCTTGCCGAGCGCCTGGGGGAAGTTGCTGTGCTGGGCAAAGTTCTGCGTGACCTCGCCGACTATGAACGTCCAGCCATTGAGGGCGCCCATACCGCTCACGATCACGAACAATGCCACCCATCTGCCCGCACCCGCGCCGAGAAACTGCCGGAACAGATCCGCGAACGGCGCATTGGAGGCGACCAGCTCGTGCTGCGGAATCAGCAGCATCGGAACCACCGACACCGACACGTAAATCAGCGCCACCAGCAATGCTCCGGTGACCGTAGCACGCGGGATGGTGCGCTCGGGGTCGCGCACCTTGGCGGCGGGGACGATCGCGCACTCGATGCCCAGCATCGCAAACAGCGCGATCGTCGAGGCATTCATGGTCTGGTGCAGCGACAGCGGATTCGGCGGCACGTGCTGCAGGTAGACGGCCGGATGGGCCAGGAGCTGCCACAGACCCAGAATGATGATCCCCGCCTGCGGCAGCAGCTTCAGCGCCGTCGTCAGCACCTGCATCCAGCCGACGACCCGCAGACCGCGCAGATTGATCAGCACGAACAGCCACACCAGCGACAGCGCCGTAATCGGCGGCAGCCAGTTTCCGCGGCCCACGGCCGGAATGAACACCGACAGGTACCCGACGACGCCGATCGCGATGGCGGCATTCGTGACCCAGGTCGATACCCAATAGCACCACAGAATGATGAACGGGGTACCGTCTCCGAATGCGCGCCGCATGTAGCCATAGGGCCCATCGTCCTGCGGGAAGGCCCGCCCCAGGCCGGCGAACACCAGCGCCATGCACAGGCAGCCGATGATCGTGATCAGCCAACCGGTGAGGGCATTCAGGCCGAAGGGAGCGAGCGCGGCCGGCATCACGAAGATGCCGACCCCGATGGTGTTGCCCACGACCAGCGCCGAGCTGGTCCAGAAGCCCAGAGCTCGCTCGCCGCGCTCGGGTGCCGACATGAGTCAGCTCGCGCGTCAGCCTGCGCTCATGGCCTCGCGCAATGAGCGCTCGAGCAGCGCTAGCCCCTCGTCCGCGTGTGAGCGGTCGATCATCAGCGGTGGAATCAGCCGCAGCGTACTCGGACCGCATGAGAGCAGCAGCAGACCGTTGTGGTAGGCCCGCGTCAGGACCGCCTGGCACAGCTCCTTGGCAGGCGTGCGCCGCTCGCGATCGCTGATGAGCTCGACGCCGATCATCAGTCCCTTGCCGCGGACATCGCCGATGCACTCGAACCGGCTCTGCAGTGTACGCAGCCTTCCGAGCAGGTACTCGCCCACGGCGGCGGCGTTAGCGCAGTACTGCTGCTCGATCAGGTCGATCGTCGCCAGCGCCGCCGCGCAACAGATCGGGTTGCCGCCGAAGGTATTGGCGTGTGCTCCACGCGGCCAGCGCTGCATGTGCCGCCGTCGCGCCACCGTCAGTCCCATCGGCAATCCCGAGGCGATGCCCTTGGCGAGCGACATGATGTCGGGAGTGACGCCCCAGTGCTGACAGCCGAACATGCGGCCGGTTCGCCCCATACCCGACTGGACCTCGTCGAAGATCAGCAGTATTCCGTGACGGTCGCACAGCTCGCGCAGGCCGCGTAAGAATCCCTCGGGGGCGAACACGTAGCCGCCTTCACCCTGGATGGGTTCGACCATCACCGCGGCGACCTCGCTCGGCGGAACGTTGCTCTGAAACAGCGTCTGCTCGATATAGTCGAGCACCGCCTGGCCCTGATCAGAGCCCTTGAACAGCGGGCGGTAGTTGTTGGGGTAGGGAACGTGGACTACGCCGGGCATGGTCGGAAAGAAGCCCGCCTGCTGCGTCGCCCTGCTGGCGGTGAAGGCGAGCGAGCCCATGCTGCGGCCATGAAAGCTACCCAGGAAGGCGATGTAGCGCGGGCGGCCGGTGATGTAGCGTGCCAGCTTGAGCGCGCCCTCCACCGCCTCGGTACCGCTCTGACAGATGAAGACCTGCGCGGGCTCGCCCACCGGATCCAGGTCATTCACGCGCTCACACAGGCGCGTCATGCGCTCGTGCCAATAATCGGTCGAGATGTGAATGAAGTCCTCGCTCGCCTCGCGGATCGCCGCTACGACCTTCGGGTGCGCGTGCCCGGTGCTGCAGACCGCGATGCCGGAGGTGAAATCGAGAAAGCGGTTGTCATCAACGTCCCAGACTTCCACGCCGCGCCCGCGTGCCATCACGAACGGGTAGTCGCGACCCAAAGAGGGTGTGCTGACCAAGCGATCGCGCTCGAGCAGCGCGCGCGCCTTCGGCCCGGGCAACTCGGTACGAATGTGGGCGGATAGCTCAGGACGAACTTGGGCAGAGCACATGGGAAACCTCCGCAGTCAGCGAGTAAGCGGTCGCCTAAAGAAGCTAAGGATATCCCGGCGGCGTAGGGCGGCGTAGGTTTATTCGACTACGGTCTGTGACTGCTCGCGCAGGTACTGCGGCAGGTAGTAGCGTGAGGCGATGGCCTTGCCGGTATTGCCCGAGCCCTTCCAGCCGACGAACGCCTGATAGCCGGGCCAGGCCCCGGTGGTGGCCCCCTGGGGACGGTTGACGTAGGTCACGCCCGCCTGGATGTGCTCGTGAAACCAATCCACCTCATCGCTCGCACCGTAGAAGCCGGCCGTGAGGCCGAGCGCCGAGTCGTTGGCGAGCTGCATCGCCTGCTCGTTCGTGGCCACCCGATGTACCATCAGAATCGGCAGAAACATCTCTACTTGCCACAGCGCGTGCTCGCGCGGCGCCTCGGCGATGGTCGGGCGTACGTATAGTCCGTGCGCGAAGTCGCCGCTGCGCAGCTGCTCGCCGCCGCTGAGCACCTCGGCACCATCGCGTCGCAGCTGCTGAACGTAGCCCGTGTAGTGCGAATAGCCCGACGCCGTCGCCACCGGGCCGAGCCAATGGGGCCGCTGCAACGGGTCGCCGATGCGCACCGCCTCGGTCGCCTGCAGCAGCCGGTCGAGCAGGGGCGCGGCCACGGCCTCGTGCACGTACAGCCGCGACAGCGCCGAGCATTTCTGCCCACCCATGCCGAAGGCCGAACGCACGATACCGGCGCTGGCGCAGTCGAGGTCGGCACGCGCGCTGACGATGCAGGCGTTCTTGCCGCCCATCTCCGCGATACACGGACGCGGATAGCGTCCGGCCTGCAGCTGCTGCGCGAGCTGCATGCCGACCTGCTGCGAGCCGGTAAAGGTCACACCGGCGGTGAGCGGGTGGGCAATCAGGGCGGCGCCGACGTCGCCGCTGGCTCCGCTCAGGTAATTGAACACTCCGTCCGGCAGGCCGGCATCGCGCAGACAATCGGCCAGCAGTCGTCCTGCCCACGGCGTCGCCGTCGCACCCTTCAGTACCACCGTGTTTCCGGTCACCAGCGCGGCGGCGACCGGACCACCGGCGAGCGCGAGCGGGAAGTTGAACGGCGTGATCACGACCCAGGCGCCATAGGGCTTCATGACGCTGCGGTTGCGCGAGATGCTGCCGCGGATCGGATCGTTCGGCAGCGACTGCTCGAAACCGCCGGCGGCCTCGAAGTCCTGGCCGTACTTGTAGAAGAAGTCAGCCGTCTCCTGCGCCTCACCGAGCGCCTCCATGCGGTTCTTGCCGACCTCGAGCGAGAGCGCTGCGGCGAGGGCGAATACCCGCTCTTCGATCAGCTGTCCGGCGCGGTGCAGCAGCTCGATACGCTTGCCGGCGGGCAGCCGTCGCCATGCCGGGAAGGCGGCGTGCGCGGCCTGCAGCGCGGCGTCGACGTCGGCCGGTGTCGCGGCCGCGAACTCACCGAGCAGCTGCCGCTGGTCGGCGGGATTGTGCTTGAGCAGCCGCTGCGCGCCGGGGCGGTCGGCGCCGCCGACGAAGAGTGCGTGCGCGCGTCCGAGCGTGCCGAGGGTGGCGGCTGCCGCGGCCTCGAATTGCTGATGCAGCGCCTCGGGCGGATCGAACATGGTCGAGTAGGTGAGCTTGAAATTCATCTGAGAGCACTCGCTGTGTCGGTCGCCAGGCGCTGCTCGAGTGTACCAATCAGGCGATCCAGCAGATCGAGCGCCTCTGCGAGCTCGCGCTCCTCGATGACGAGTGGCGGTGCCAGGAGAATCAGATTACCGCGCGCCGCAAACGCGACGCCGGCGCGCAGCCCCTGGACGAGCAATGCCGACAGCAGCGGCGAGCGTTGGTCCCACGGCGCGAGCGGGGCACGGGTATGCCGATCGCGCACCAGCTCGATGACCGCGAACAGTCCGTGCCCCCCGCGCACGTCCCCGATCACTCCGTGACGCGCCTGCATGCGCCGCAGCCGCGCGAGCAGCTCGGCGCCAAGCCGCCGCGAGCGCTCGATCAGCCGTTCGCGCTCGTAGCTCTCGATCGCCGCGATGCCGGCGGCGCAGCACAGCGGATGGCCGCAGTAGGTCAATCCGGTCGCCAGCAGCTGGGATTCCAGCGCGCGCGCGATCGCGCCCGACAGCACCACCGCACCGAGGGGCAGGTGCGCACCGGTCAGTCCCTTGGCGAGGGTCATCAGATCCGGTCGGCCCTCTTCCCCGTAGCGTTGCCACGAAAACCACTCGCCGCAGCGGCCGAAGCCGCTCATGACCTCGTCGGCGATCAGCAGCACATGGCGCTCGCGGGTGACGCGCCGCACGGCCGGCCAGAAGCTGTCCGGTGCGACGATACCGTTGGTGCCGGCGTTCGGCTCCATCATGACCGCAGCGATGCTGTGGGATCCCCGCTGCTCGATCACGCCGGCGATATGGCGGGCCGCCGCGAGGCCGCAGGCCTCGTCGGTATCAGTGCCGAACGGGCAGCGATATGCGTACGGCGGGGGCACGTGCTGCACGTGCAGGGCGGCGAGATCGATTTGCGCGCCCGTGCGCACATCACCCGACAGCGCCATGGCCGCGTAGCTGGCGCCGTGATAGGAGCGCTCGCGGGTGATGATCCAACCGCCGCTGTTGCCGCTCGCGAGGCGCGCGAACTTGACCGCATGCTCGTTCGCGTCCGCGCCGCCGAGCGTGAAGAATACCCGCCCGCCTTCAAAACCGGATTTGTCGAGCAGCCGCTGCGCGAGCCGCGCCCGCGGCTCGGCGCCCCAGGCATTGGTGACGAAGCACAGCTGGCCGGCTTGCTCGCGGATCGCCGCCACCAGGGCCGGGTGCTGGTGGCCGAGGTTGCTGCACTCGGCCAGACTGCTCATGTCGAGGATACTGCGGCCGTCGGCGGTGAACAGCCGCGCACCCGCTCCGCCGACGATGGTGGGAGCATCCCAGTCGGATTGCACGCACCAGCTGTGCAGCACGCTGTCGCGCTCGGTCCCGGGCGCGGCCGTCGGCAGTTGCGCTGAATTCATGGACACGCCGGAGTGATGGGACTGGTCCGCGTCGCGAGCAAAGCGGTGTTTTGTGAACCACCCTAGACTGCGGTAGCCTTGGCGTCAACGTCGTGATTGCCCGCCTGCGGCGGCAGCTACCACCATGAGCGCTCTCTCCGGTCGATTGACTCTGATCGTGCGACTGTCGAGCGTGCTGCTCGCCGCAGTGCTGCTCGTCGGTGCCCTCGACATGTCCGTTGGAGCAGCCGGAAAGCCGCGCGCGCGCGATCTCGGCGTCCCGTTCGACGGGACGCCGGGGCAGTTCAACGCCATCACGGATGTCAAGGGCGTCGAGGTCGGTCACACCACACTGATCTCCGGCAGCGGGGCACTCAAGGTCGGACAGGGACCGGTCCGAACCGGCGTGACGGCGATCTTTCCGCGCGGTCGCGATTCGGTCGATCCCGTATTCGCGGGCTGGTTCGCGCTCAACGGCAATGGCGAGATGACGGGCACGACCTGGGTACACGAGTCGGGCTTTCTCGAGGGCCCGGTCATGATTACCAACACCCACAGCGTCGGCATCGTGCGCGACGCCGTGATCGCCTGGCGGATGAAAAAGCCGCCCGATCCTGACGGCTACTACTGGTCGCTGCCGGTCGTGGCCGAGACCTACGATGGCTATCTGAACGACGTGAACGGTTTTCACGTCAAGCAGGCGGACGTGTTTCACGCGCTCGACAGCGCTCATGGTGGCCCGGTCGAGGAGGGCAATGTCGGGGGCGGGACCGGGATGATCTGCTCGGAATTCAAGGGCGGCATCGGCACCTCCTCGCGCGTGCTGGCCCCCAAATATGGCGGCTACACCGTGGGCGTTCTGGTCCAATGCAATACCGGACAGCGCAATCAGCTGACGATCGCCGGCGTGCCGGTAGGACGCGAGATCCCGGGCGCACCGGTGTGGGACGACGACGTCGGCTCGATCATCGTCGTGGTCGCGACCGATGCGCCGCTGATCCCGACGCAGCTCGATCGCATCGCCCGGCGCGTATCGCTCGGACTGGCGCGCACGGGCAGCTTTTCCGGCAACGGCTCGGGCGACATTTTCATCGCCTTCTCGACGGCCAACGCCGGGGCGGCCGACGTCGGCTCGGTGCGCCACATCGATATGCTGCCGAATGACAGCCTGAATTCATTGTTCCTGGCCACCGTACAGGCTACCCAGGAGGCTATCGTCAATGCGCTGGTCGCAGCCGAGACGATGACCGGGATCGATAACCACACGGTCCAGGCGCTGCCGCACGATCGCCTGCGCGCGGCGCTAAAGAAATACAACCGCCTCGCCCAGTGAGCGCGCGCCGCTGCCGGCGCGCATGGCTATGGTAGCGTGCTATTGTCTCTCTA
>JASHTF010000016.1 GCA_030040715.1 Gammaproteobacteria bacterium
ACGGGTGACCATGTCCTGGAAGTACGTGCCGCGAGCGCCGATTCGGCTTGGGGAGACAATCCGCTGCAGGTCACTATTCACAAGCGGCCGCCGCCTTGGGCGTCGCTACCAGCCAAGCTCGCTTATTTGGCGCTGGCACTCGTGCTCGTGGCCGCGGCCTGGCGGGCGCGGATGCAGCGGCGCGCGCAGGCCGAGTACATCAAGCGGCTTGCCTACTACGACCCGCTCACCGGGCTGCCGAATCGGCAACGCTGTCTCGATGCTGCGCGTGAGATGATCTTTCAAGCCTCCGCGGATCGCGAGGCGGTGTCTTTCGTCTATCTGGACCTGGATGGCTTCAAACGCATCAACGATACCTTCGGTCACACCGTCGGCGACGACGTGCTCCGCATCGTCGCTCAGAAGCTGACGCAGGCCACCTCGACGCAACAGGCCGAAAGCAATCGGATCGTTCTGTCGCGCTTTGGCGGCGACGAGTTCGTGGTGCTCGTCCGGCACGCTCGCACCCACGGGCTGGGGCTCGAGGTGGCACGCACCTGTCACGCAGTGCTCGGCGCCCCCATCGGCTACGAACGGCTCGAATTCCTTGCCATACCCAGCGTCGGCGTCGCTGTATTTCCCGAGGACGGGGCGGACGCCGAAACCGTGCTCAAGCATGCCGATACGGCGATGTACCACGCCAAATCTGCGGGCACGGGCGGCGTTGCGGTGTATTCACCCAACATGGGCGCCCGCCTGCGCGACGTCATGCGGCTCGAGTTGCGCTTACGGCGCGCGGTTCATGCCGGGGCGCTGACGGTTGAGTTTCAGCCCAAATTCCGTCTCGTCGACCAGCGACTCATCGGTGCGGAAGTTCTCGCGCGCTGGCATGACGAGGAACTGGGAAACGTGAGCCCGGCCGAGTTCATCGCAGTCGCCGAGGAGAGCAGCCTGATCATCGAGCTCGGCGAGTGGGTGATGCGTACGGCGTGCCGGCAGCTGCGCGCTTGGCGCGACGCCGACATCTGCCTACCGCTCGCCGTAAATGTCTCGGGTAAAGAACTGCTGTACGGCGACCCGGCACGTACGCTCGAGCAGGAAGCCAAGGCGGCCGGAGTTCCGCCGTCACTGATCGAGATAGAGATCACCGAGTCGCTCCTGGTACGCGAGTCCGCGGCCGTACGCAATGCGCTCGGGCGACTGCGTGATCTGGGCTGTCTGATCAGTCTCGACGACTTCGGTACCGGCTACTCCTCGCTGGCGTATCTCACGCGTTTCCCGCCAGACAAGATCAAGATCGACAAGGCGTTCGTGCAAAACGTCGATCACTCGGTCGCGGACGCGGCGGTCGTTGAGGCCATTCTCTCGCTCGGCGAGAGTCTGCACCTGACTACTACGGCCGAGGGAATCGAGCGCCAGACGCAACTCGAATGGCTACGCTATCGCGGCTGCGTCGAGGGACAGGGCTTCTATCTGTCCCGGCCGTTGACGTCGTTACGGCTGCGGGAGCGGTTCCTGGAGAGTAATACCATGACCCTGAGGATTGTGAATCAGGGCGCAGGTGACTAAGACAATCTAATCACGACCCCAATGCAGCGTGAAGGCGGGCGGATAGAAGAGGGGACCCAAGGGGCGAGCGGTGTCCTTTAATTCGATGCCAAATCTTCGCGAGCGCAGCACCTCGACCGTATGGCTCAGGATCTCCGTTGCGTAATCGGCGAGCGCACATCGGTGGAGCCCGTGGCCAAAGGTGAGGAACGCGGGATTCCTGAGACTTTCAGGGTTTGCCCAGCGCTCCGGCACGAACTTGCCGGCGTCGGGCCAATAGTTGGCGTGCCGGTTGACCAGATAAGGGCATGCGATCACGACGTCGCCTTGGTCGATATGCGTTCCGGCCACCTCGTGCTCGCGCTTAGCAAAGCGCCCAAGCATCCACGGCGTCGGCCAGAGGCGCAGCGCCTCTAGAACGATCCAGTCGGAAGGAACGCTCGGTCCGGGATCTCCCTCCGTCGCGAGCAGATAAAGAGCCCACCCAAGCACGAATCCGGTCGAGGAAATTGACAGGGCAAACGCGATGAGGATATCGACGAGCTCCTCCAGCGGCTGATCGGCCTCGGCGACCGCGATGATTACGTCGAGCAGGTCGCGAGGTGCCAAAGCCGGAGCCTTCTTCCGGGAGCTGATCTCCCCCGTGACCAGCCAAGTGCGCTTCAACCTCAGTAGGCGTCGTCTCCAGGACGCACGCCGTGAACCCGCGCTGACCAGCGATGACGTTTTGATGATGTCATCGATGAGGGCGAAGAGTCGTGGATCGCTGCCGTCGTGTAACAGCACCGAGCGAAAGAATCTGACGAAGAACCAGTTGCCGGCATCGGGCCATTCGCTTGACGCGGCGATATTGGCAGCGACCGCACTCGCAAGCGCGTCACCAGCGTTGGAATCAAGGTGGCGGCGAAAGATGAGGCGGGCTTGCGTCCGCAGCGCAACCTGCTGTGAACGGCGCCCAAATCGCTGTGCAGAGAAGAACCCTGCGCCGTCAGCCGAGTCGTCGTAGAGGTCCTCGGCTTGTGAGAGGACGCGCCGAGCGGTGAGCGGATCCCCGACGCAGAACTGATCCGAGCTGATAGCAACTGGATCGGCACCGTTAAAGGTGCGGTCGAGGTAAGCGATCGGATCCTTCGAGAATTGCTCGAAGAGGGACACTGCGGACCGACGATATTTGATCAAAGACTCAGGGAGACCAGCGTCATCCCTGAGTCCTTGGTCGCCCGAACTTTACCTCCAGTAACTCCCCGTCAGGTGGCCCCTGGAAGCATGGACTGAAGAACGTAGAGCAGAACGAACCGCGGCGATAAAACGAGTCATGGATCTCTCCCCAGCTAGCTAAATGTGCCGGCAACCGTCGGCACTACGTTTAGACGAGCATGCAAAACAGCAAGATAGAAACTGCGCCCCGGACTTTGCGCCAACGAAACCCCGCCGACATTCGGCTTCGCTGGTAACCGGTCCACAAGAGGCCACCCGTACGATCTTTTGTGCATGCTCGCCGTATTCAGTCCCGGTGCGGACGACATAGCCGCGCGCACCGCTCCCAGTTAACAGAAATGATAGGGCATGTGCCATAAGTTGGCAACGACTCTACATATTGGGGCTTTCGCGGTCATCGATGTGACCGGGCTCTCACGAGCGGGGCTTGACGGCATTACCACCGTCTGCTCGCCGCCCAGACCCGATTCGGGTGGGCGCGAGCATGACCATACAAGTCTATGATTTAATTGAATATATTATGGGAGGATCTCGCCTTCCGTCAACGCTCAAAGGTCAACCACGAGCGACAGCTCAAAACGGCGTGCATCAAAGGCGGTGAGCTGACCGGAGGCGTTGGGCGTCAGTCCGTAAGTGTCTGCCAGATTGTAAGCCTGGAAAAAGAACGTCGCGTTCTTGCCGAACAGCTGCGTTTTATAGTGCACATCTGCACCCAGGGTGGTCGCCGCGGGAAGGTTGATATTCGGATATACGGCGTAGCGCGATGAGGTAAATTGAACCGTCGCTCCCAGGATCAATCCGCTGATGGCCGCCGGGTGATACTGGACGTTAGTACTCATGAAGCTCGGAATCGGGCCGATCGCCTCCTGATTCGTGGGCCCGATGATAGCGCCGCTCTGGTAGCGAACCTTGGGATCGATCACAACGATGCCCGAGACGATGTTGAGTCGGTCGGTGATATCACCCGTGAGAGAGAACTCCTCGCCACGATTACTGGTGCTGCCCACCAGCCGATAGACGTTGAACCGATCCAGGTTGAAGTAGGGCTTGTTTATTTCGAATACCCCCGTCACCAGCTGCAGCTTCGGCAATAGCTGGTATCTCACGCCGGCATCGACCTGATTGGTGACCTGAGCGGGAACCGGCTCGTTGCGGTTGGCCGCATTTATCGGTGCAAGGCCGATCTCCTCGAATCCGCGGGTGTAGCTGCTGTAGAACACCAGCTTGTGCGTGGGGAAAGCGGCCGCAGCGGCGCTATAGAGCCAAGGGGTATTGGAGTCAGACTCCGGCGCCACACCCGGTGTGGTGACCGTCCGGTGGTAGAAGACCTTCTGCGCTCCCAGCGTGAGTTGCCCGACGCTCGGCCACAGCGTCCCGTACGCCACACCAGGAGTAAATTGCTGCGCCTTGACGTCCGTGTTCACCCCGGGGTTGAAGGCAGGCGCGGGAATCTGCGGTACATCGGTTATGGTCGCAGGACCGATGTCTTTGGTGTCACCGGGACCTGATTCGATGCTGGAATCTCGACCGGTTACCCTCAGATAAAAGGTGTGTCGCAGGTGCGTCGTGTTGATGATCTTCGCAAGGCGCACCTCCCCCGACGTTGATCCAGTACTGGCCGCTGGTATTGCGGTAATCGTGTATTCCCCCTGGTTGAGACTATTGGTGTTGATCAGAAACGGGATCTGTTGGACCGGAAAGAACACCAGGGCACGGAACAAGCCTGCAGAGAGCAACCAGCTGTCGTCGAAGGCGAAGTGCGCGGTAGCGCCGAAGACACTCGAGGATGCGTCCAGGTTCGTCCACGGCTGACCCATGGGGTCTGCCAGGTGATAGCGGGGATAACCGGAGTCGCCGATAAAGACATCCGGCTTCTCGCCGAACTCGAGGTGATTGGCGACGCTCCAGAACGGCGTGATCACGAGAGAATCGTTCGGATGCCAGCGGGCGATTAATGCACCGGTCCAGTCCTCGCTGTGCTCCGCCGAGTCGTAAGACTGGTTGCGTCCGAAGCCCAGATCGCCACCAATGCTCAGCACATCATGGACGACCGGTATCTCGACGTCGGTCTCCTCATAGGCAACGCCGTACGTGGCATCTCCGATCTGTACGCTGGTAACCAAGTCGTTTCCGGGTATCCGGAGCTGATAATCGACCACACCGGTAGGCGCGGGCATGAGATAGCCTTGGGCGGCGATGCCGACGTGTACCGATGAGCCGCGCACGGCGGCGCCCAGGGCATTTCCAAAGTTGAGCTCATCGAAGTAAAGGCCGTCGATGCGCAAGTTGCCGGCCACGCTCGGGCTGAAGCCACGAGCGCTGTTGGCAGAATACAGGCCGATTGCTTCGCGCCCTACCGTCGAACCGAAGGCGTCCAGTGCTTCCGCGACCGCATCTTCGTTAGCGCGCTGTCCGTAGGCAGTGCCGGTGGCGACGGTCAACAGCGTGAGTGCCAAGACTTTGAGCGTGCACCTGCTCAAACCTCGCGAGGAGATCATGTGCTAGTGACGGTCAGCGGCACTGCTTAGAGCCGCTCCCAATTGAGCGCCGGCCATAGGTGTTTATGGGCCCGGCCGATGGACCCAGAGCGCGGCAGGGCTAATGATGTCATCGAGGTCGCCTCGCTGATGCCGAGTCGCCGGCAGACATCGCGGCGCGCACCCGTCGCCGTCCGCGCGCCGCAGCGCATAAGCGATGCGTTCGTCAGAAAATCTAGACCTCGAGCGCTTCATCGTCCTCTTCTCCCTCGCGATCTTCACGGCCCACGTGGAGGACTTGTCAAAGCTACTTTAGTCTAGTTTTGCATTGCCCTCAAAATCGGGGCTCAGGGAGATCGTGACCGAGACGATCCCGCAGTCATGCGGCCATCGCCTCCTCGGGCGTGTTTCCGTGCGCCTTCTTGTGATAGCGGTTGGCCCAACGATCCAGGTACAGGTACACGACCGGCGTCGTAAACAGCGTCATCGCCTGACTGACGATCAGGCCACCGACCATCGTGACACCCATCGGCTGGCGCAGCTCCGAGCCGGTTCCGTGTCCGAGCGCCAGCGGCAGTGCGCCGAGCAGCGCCGCCATGGTAGTCATCATGATCGGGCGGAAGCGCAGCAGGCAGGCGCGCCGGATCGCAGCCCGCGAGTCTAATCCTTCGTCGCGCTCGGCGGTGAGCGCAAAGTCCACCATCATGATCCCGTTCTTCTTGACGATACCGATCAGCAGCAAGATGCCTACGATGCCGAGTACCGACAGATCGAAGTGGAACAGCATCAGAAACAGCAGCCCACCCACGCCGGCCGACGGCAGCGTAGAGAGGATGGTCAGGGGGTGGATGTAGCTTTCGTAGAGCACCCCCAAAATGATGTAGACGCACACCAGTGCCGCCAGGATCAGCAGGGGCTCGGTCTTCAGGGAGGACTGGAACGCCTGAGCCGTGCCCTGGAAGCTGCCGCTGATAGTTCCCGGCATGCCCATGCCGGCCTCGGCGCGTTGGATCGCGTCCACCGCATCGCCCAGCGCTACGCCGGGTGCGAGGTTGAACGACAGCGTCACCGACGGAAATTGTCCCTGATGATTGATGGTCAGGAAGGTGGTGTGGTTGGTGTCGTAATGCACGAAGGTAGACAGAGGCACCATGGTGCCGGTCACCGGCGACTTGAGGTAGATCCTCTGCAGTGTATCCGGCTGCTTCTGCAGGGAGGGAGTGATCTCCTCCACCACGAAGTAGCTGTTGAGCTGGGTGTAGTACTGCGCGGCAATGGCCTGACCGAACGCATCAGCCAGCGTGGCGTTGATCTGCTCCGGCTGGATGCCGAAGCGGGCGGCCGTGTCGCGGTTGATGACCATTTTCAGCTCGGTGGCGTCGCTCTCCTGATCGGTGTTCACGTCGCGCAGCTGCCGCAGGGCCTGCATCTTCGCGAGCAGTTTCGGCGCCCAGGTATCGAGCTCCTCGAGGTCGATATCCTGCAGCGTATACTGATACTCCGTGCGTGCCAGGCGTCCGCCAACCTGAATGTCCTGGCGCGATTGCAGGTACATGGTGGCCCCTGGGACCTTAGCGAATTGCTTGCGCAGACGCGCGACGATCTGAGTGGCGTTGGCGCCATCCTTGCGCTCATCGCGCGGCAGCAGCGGGATATATGCGTGCGCCTGATTCATCGGCTTGCCTCCGCCGACGAATGTCGCGTAGCCGGATACGTCCGGATCCTGCTGAAGCACATGCGTCAGCAGGTGCATGCGCTGCACCATCTCCGGGAAGCCGATGTCCTGCGGTGCATCGGTCTGGCCTTCGAGCAGGCTGGTGTCTTCCTCCGGGAAAAAGCCCTTCGGTATCAGCACGTAGAGGGCGACCGAGAGCGCCATGGTCGCGAAGAACACGTACAGCGTCGGGCGCTGGTGGCGTAATACGAAGTCAAGCCCGCGCTCGTAGGCGCCGATGAGGCTGTCCAGGAAACGCTCGATGGTGCGATAGAACACCCCGTGCTGCACGTTCTTCTCGTTGCGCACGAACTGCGCAGCCATCGTCGGGGAGAGCGTCAGAGCGACAAACGCCGAGACGGCGATGGTCATCGCGACGACGATCGCGAACTCGCGGAACAAGCGGCCGATGATGCCTCCCATCAGCAGCAGCGGAATGAGCACTGCGATCAGCGAGATGCTGATCGACATGATCGTGAAGCCGATCTCGCCTGCGCCCTTCAATGTCGCCTGCAGCGGCGAGAGTCCTGCCTCGACGTGACGGTAGATGTTCTCGAGCATCACGATGGCGTCGTCGACCACGAACCCCACCGCGATCGTCAGCGCCATCAGCGACAGGTTGTCCAAGCTGAAGTTCAGCAGATAAGCGAGCGCGCACGTGCTGAGCAGCGCCAGCGGTACGGTTATGCCAGGAATGATGGTCGCCCAGGCGTTGCGCAGAAACAGAAAAATGACCATCACGACCAGGCAGACGGTGATCAGCAGCGTGCGCTCGACGTCATGCAGCGACGACTTGATGGTGACCGTACGATCGCCGATCTGATCGACCTGGACCGACTTGGGCACCGACAACATCGCGTGGGGCAGCAGCGCCTTGACGGCGTTGACGGTGTCGAGGACGTTCACGCCGGGCTGCTTGAAGACCATCAGGATGACACCGTCCTTGTAGTGCTTCCAGCCGTGCACCCATTGCCAGCCGACCGACATGCTATTCTGCGGGCCGTCCACCGCAACGCCGACGTCGCGGATGCGCACCGGCGCGCCGTTGTGATAGGCGATGATGACGTCGTTCCAAGGTGCGGCCTTCGTCAGCTGATCGTTGTCATAAATCGCGTAGTTGCGCTCATCACCGTTGATAGAGCCCTCAGGGGTATCCACGGTCGCGATTTGGATCACGTTGGCGATGTCGGGGAGTTCGATTCCCAGCGCGGCAATCTTGGCCGGATCGATCTGGACGCGCACGGCGGGCTTCTGCTGTCCCCCAACCACCACCTGCGCGACACCCGGGATCTGCGACATCTGTTGTGCCAGTACGGTCTCGGCGTAGTCATCCACCGTAATGGCCGGCAGTACGTCCGAATGCACGCCGAATATGGCGATCGGCGCGTCGGCCGGATTGACTTTTCTGTAAGCCGGCGGGGCGGGCAGGTTTTTGGGCAGCTGCCCGGCCGCCGAGGTGATCGCCTGCTGCACATCCCCTGCGGCGCCATCGATGTTGCGGTCGAGATCGAATTGCAGCGCGATATTGGTGCTGCCGAGCACGCTCGTCGAGGTCATCTGCGCGAGGCCCGGAATCTCGGCGAACTGATACTCGAGCGGCTGCGCCACCGAGGATGCCATGGTCGCGGGGTCCGCCCCAGGCAGGTTCGCCCAGACGTTAATGGTCGGGAAGTCTACCTGCGGTATTGGCGCGACCGGGAGCAGCGGGAAGCACACCAGTCCCACCAGCAGGAGTCCTCCCATTATTAGGGAAGTCGCAATCGGCCGACGGATAAACGGTTCGGAGATGCTCACGTCAGTCGGAGCTGCTCGCGTCAGGTGCTGCGGAAGCGACTAGCACGCGGCTGCCAGGCTGCAGGCGGAACTGATTGTTGGTAACCACGCGCTCGCCTGCGGATATGCCAGCGGTGATTACCGTGTCACCACTGCTCTGCTCGCCCACGGTTACGGGACGCGCCTCGACGGTCGAGTCGGACTTCACCACATAGATGAAGTGGCCGTCGGGACCGGTCTGTACTGCTGCGCTTGGAACGGTCACGACGTTATGCAGCTGCTGGACGAGAACCTCAGCGTTTACGAACTCTCCGGGCCAGAGCGTATTGTCGATGTTGGGAAACGTCGCCTTCAATTTCATGGTGCCGGTCGTGGTGTCGATCTGGTTATCCACCACCGTCAGGGTGCCGGTATCAAGCTGTGTGGTGCCGTCTTGCGAGAGCGCCTGCACCTTTACGCACCCATTCTGCGATTGGCAGTGTGCGGCGGCCATCGCCCGGTTGATGCGCAGCAGATCTGCCTCAGGCAGCACGAACACCACCGATATGGGCTGCATCATGGTCACGACCACGATGCCGTTGGTGTTGTTGGTATTGAGCACGTTGTTACCCGGATCGATGAGACGGATGCCCGTGCGTCCGTTGAACGGCGCCGTGATCGAGCAGTAGTTGAGGTTGGTGCGGGCGTTATCGACCGCCGCGCGATCCATCTGCACCTGCGCCACCAGCTGCGCGACCAGCGCGCGCTGATCGTCGACCTGCTGCTTGCTGGAGAGATTGTGGGGCGCGAGCTGCAGATATTTCTGCAGGTCCTCCCGGGCGCTCAACAACTGCGCGGAATCCTTGGCCTCAGTCGCCATCGCCTGGTCGAGCGCCGCCTTGTAAGGCCGGGGATCAATCAGGGCAAGTAGCTGTCCCTTCTTTACGAACTGGCCCTCGTTGAAATACACGCCCATCACCTCGCCGTTGACGCGCGCCGTCATGGTCGCTGTGTAGAACGCCTGCACCGTGCCGAGGCCCGTCAGATACACCGGTACGTCCCGGTGCACGGCCAGCACCGCCTGAACCGGCACGGTCGCGCCATCCTCGTTGCTCCGCCGCGCCGACGCCGCAGCCGCCGGCTTGTGGGTATACCACACGCCTCCAACGATGACCGCCAACAGGCTAATCGCGCCGAGCCACAGCCGCGGTCCACGCGGACGCAGCCACCGGCTCGCATCCGGTGGGGGCACCGCCGCCGATCGATGCGTGTGTTGTGAGCGGTGGGCGTCTGCTGCCGCGCTCTCGTGTTCCAAAGCGTGCTCCTGTACCAACCAATCCGCGGATAGCCCAAGCCTAGACGGCGCTCGATACTGCTGCATTTCGCGGCCATTTCAGTTGAAACAGAGCGCGTCGCTTCCTGAAATGATCGCGCCAAACGCCAGTGTAAGAGTTTTAGCGGGGCGCGGCGTATTCGCGAAATTGCCATTACAACTATGTTCGATATAGTAATCTACGAGGAAGATCATCTGACGCGCGCGCTGCTGCAGGAGTGGCTGAGCGAGGCAGGATATCGTGTACGTCTCGGCGCAGCGGATGATGCGAGCCGCGGTCCGCCGGCGGACCTTGCGATCGTTAGTGTCTACATGCCCAAATGCCGCGGCGCGCA
>JASHTF010000138.1 GCA_030040715.1 Gammaproteobacteria bacterium
AGTGGCTAGAGCAACGGCACGAGCAGCAGCGCGACGATATTGATGATCTTGATCAGCGGATTGATCGCCGGGCCGGCCGTATCCTTGTAGGGATCGCCGACCGTATCGCCCGTGACCGCGGCCTTGTGCGCCTCGGAGCCCTTGCCGCCTTCGTGGCCCTCCTCGATGTATTTCTTGGCATTGTCCCAGGCACCGCCACCGGTACACATCGACAGCGCCACGAACAGGCCGGTGACGATGGTGCCGATCAGCACTCCGCCGAGGGCGCGCGGCCCGGCGCCCGGACCGAGCATCGCGCTCAGCAGGAACGCGACGATGATCGGCACCACGATCGGCAGCAATGACGGTACGATCATCTCCTTGATCGCCGCGCGCGTGAGCAAGTCGACGGCGCGCGAATAGTCGGGCTTGGCGCTGCCCTCCATGAGGCCGCGGATCTCGCGGAACTGCCGCCGCACCTCGGTCACGACCGCACCGGCTGCACGCCCCACGGCTTCCATCGCCATCGCACCGAACAGATACGGCACCATGCCACCGATAAACAGGCCGATGATGACCGCGGGGTCGGAGAGCGAGAAGCTCGCCGCCGGGTGGCCGCCGCTCGCGAGGCTCAGATCGAGGTTGTGGGTGTAGTCGGAGAACAGCACCAGTGCGGCTAGCCCAGCCGATCCGATGGCGTAGCCCTTGGTGACCGCCTTGGTGGTATTGCCGACGGCATCGAGCGGGTCGGTGATCGCGCGTACGCTCGCGGGCAGCTCGGCCATCTCTGCGATGCCACCGGCGTTATCGGTGATCGGTCCGTAGGCGTCGAGCGCCACGATCATGCCGCACATCGACAGCATGGCCGTCGCGGCGACGGCGATGCCGTAGACGTTCGCGAGCGCGTAGGAGCCCCAGATCGCCAGACACACCGCGATCACGGGAGGCGCCGTCGAGCGCATGCTGACACCCAGGCCCGCGATGATGTTGGTCGCATGCCCGGTGCGCGAGGCGGCGGCGATGCCGCGCACCGGAGGGTACTCGGTGGCGGTGAAGTACTCGGTAATGATGATCAACGCCGCGGTGAGAGCCAGGCCGATCAGCGTGCAGCCAAACAGCGGCAACTGCTGCTCCGGCATCAGCGCGCGGGTGATGAACCAAAAGCACAGCGCCGAGATCAGCGCCGCCGCCATCACGCCCTTGTACAGCGCTGCCATGATCTTGTGGCCGCGCCCGACGCGCACGAAGAAGGTGCCAATGATCGAGGAGATGATGGAAGCCGAGCCGAGCGCGAGCGGGAACACCAGCGCTGCCGTGCCCCTCTCCGGCATCAGCAGCCCGCCGAGCAGCATGGTGGCAACGATCGTGACCGCGTAGGTTTCGAACAGGTCCGCCGCCATGCCGGCGCAGTCGCCGACGTTGTCGCCGACGTTGTCCGCGATCACCGCCGGATTGCGGGGGTCGTCCTCGGGGATGCCGGCCTCGACCTTGCCGACCAGATCGGCGCCGACGTCAGCCCCCTTGGTGAAGATGCCGCCGCCGAGACGCGCGAAGATGGAGATCAGCGAGCCACCGAACGCCAGTCCAACCAGGGCGCGCAGCGCCGCGGTCTCGGGTAGCAGGTGGCGCAGAGCGAGGAAGTAGACGCTGACGCCGAGCAGTCCCAGGCCGACGACGAGCATGCCGGTGATCGTGCCGCCGCGAAATGCCACCGATAACGCCGCATCGAGCCCCGAGGTCGCCGCCTGCGCCGTGCGTACATTGGCGCGCACGGAGATGTTCATGCCGATGTAGCCGGCGGCGCCTGAGAGTATGGCGCCGACCGCAAAGCCGCCGGCGGTCGGCCAATTGAGCGCGAATCCCAGCGCGATGAACAACAACACGCCAACCAGGGCGATGGTGCTGTACTGCCGGTTCAGATAAGCCTTGGCACCGGCCTGCACCGCCGCGGCGATCTCCTGCATGCGCGCGTTCCCGGCTGGCAGCCGCAGGATTGCCAACGTCGAAGCAACCCCATAGAGGATCGCGACGATCCCGGCGGCGATGGCGATCCACAGCCAGCTCGTGGCACTCATGCGAGGACAGCCCTCCCGGTGGCTAGAAACGATGTGGAGATCTTTGGTCCAGCTCGGCGCGTCACTCGATCGAACCCGACGCCCCGTAGCCAGCGTAAACGGCCGCGAAATATAGCATAGGATGCCGCCGCGGGCGCTCCCTCGATGCCGGCTCGGCTGCGCCGGGGGCGCTACGGTTTGAATTCGGTCTTGAGCTTGCGCGGCACGGCGGTGCCCTTGATGCGCACGTACTCGGGCAGACCGTTGCGATACGGCGGATAGTCCTCGCCGGCGATGAGGGGTAGTAGATGGCGCCGGCACGCCTCGCTGATGCCGAAGCCGTCGGCGCGAATGAATTCGGGTGGTAGCTTGCGCTCGACGTTGGCCACGTCGGCGAGCGGCACCGGCACGATCTTCCATCGATAGGGACTGGATGACAGACGCTTGATCGCGGCCATGACGGCGTTGCGACCCTGCAGGGCATATTCCACGGCGCTCCTGCCGACGGCGTAGGCCTGCTCGACGTCGACCTTGGAGGCGAGATG
>JASHTF010000139.1 GCA_030040715.1 Gammaproteobacteria bacterium
TGCCGACGCGGACCGGAGTGTAGCCGAGCTCGCAGCGACGCTCGGCGGCGCCAGTTTCAAAGGTGGAATACATCACATCCGCGTTGTGATGGAGCCGCTATTCCTTCGGGGGCCGCTCGCTCGGCTCGCTCGGTGTACCGGTATCACCGCGGGCGCGCGACGGTCTGGCGTGCCGCTCGGCCGTGATCCAGACCACGACGTCCCAGGCATTATGAAGCCCGAGCAGGACCAGCAGCAGACTCACCGCGGCTACCGTATACAACGCCACCGGCACGTGGGCGCGCAGCAACATCGCTGCGGCGAGCAAACCCAGATAGGCGCACAGCGGCAACACCACGGTCCAGACCCAGTCTTCCAGGAACGGCTTGTAGTTCGCCATCGTCTCCAGGAACCAGCGCGTCACGTTGGCGCAATAGAGCGTCCCGAGCAGCCCCGACGCTGCCAGGCACAGGGCGAGCGAGGTGCGCGTCTGACCGGGCATGTTCAGCAGTGCGGCCACCCAAAGCGCAGCGCCAAAATGTACCGCGGTCGGCGTGATGAAAGTGCGTAACCCCGCCAGGCGCGCCGCCGGCGTCCGCGCCAGATTGTCGGCATCGGCGGCGAGCGTGATGACGATGAACGTCAGACCCGTGAGCGCACCGGCGGACGAGCCGACGATGACGTAGAAGTTCTCCCATGCCTCGAGCGGCAGGGCTGGGCTGAGCGCCATCGCCGCCACCGCTCACGGATCCCGGCACTTGCGGCTGCTGCCCCGGACTTTATCGGCCGGGTACCTGCGCGCATTGAGCGCGATCTTCATCTTCGCCGCATGCAGCAGATCGACGTCGAGCTTGTCGGCCAGACGCACCAGGTAGATCAGCACGTCCGCCATCTCCGCCGCAACCTCCGCTCGTTGCGCTGCCGGCAGGGAGCTCGAAGCCTGCTCGCTGAGCCACTGGAAATGCTCCAGCAGTTCTCCGGCCTCGACATTCAGCGCCATCGCCAGGTTTTTCGGCGAATGAAACTGCTCCCAATCACGTTCGGCGGCAAACTCGCGCACCGCATCCTGCAGCTGCCCCAGAGATGCAAACGTCGACTCGCTCATCGGCAGTATGATTGCACACTCATACACCGGTTGCTGCAGTGATGACGCGATGTCAGTCGTTGGTCCGATGTTCAGTCTCGAGCAGATCAGCAAGCACTACGGAGAAGTGGTCGCGCTCGATGATGTGACGCTGGGTTTCGGCGTCGGGACCGTCAGCGCGATCGTCGGTAGCAGCGGCTCGGGCAAATCGACGCTGCTGCGACTGCTGCTCGGCCTGCAGTGGCCGGACCACGGTCGCATCCGGGTCGAGGGCCAGCTGCTCGAGCGCTCCATCCGCCTGGCGATACGACGCCGCATCGGCTATGTGATCCAGGAGGGCGGTCTGTTCCCACATCTGACCGTACGCGACAACCTGGCATTACTGCCCCGACACCTCGGTTGGAGCAGGGAGCGCATCGACGCACGTGCGCACGAGCTCGCGGCGCTGATGGAGCTGCCCGAGAGTGTGCTGCGGCGCTATCCGACCGAGCTGTCCGGCGGTCAACAGCAACGGGTGGCGCTGATGCGCGCGCTGATGACCGATCCGCCGGCGCTGCTCATGGATGAGCCGCTCGGGGCGCTGGACCCGCTGGTTCGCGCGGAGTTGCAGGAGCGTTTGCAGCAGTTGTTCGTGAGCCTGCGCAAGACGGTGCTGCTGGTGACCCACGACCTGGGTGAGGCCGCGTTCCTGGCATCGCGCATCGTGTTGATCCATGACGGGCGTGTGGCCCAGGACGGCAGTGCAGCCGATCTGTACCAGCGGCCGGCCGATGAGTTCGTGCGCCGATTCGTCGCCGCACAGCGCATTCGGCCGGCCGGCGCGCCTTGATGCGGTACCGTCGTTGATACGGCATCTGTGCACCCTGCGCTTGCGCCGCACGCGCCGCGGCCGTGCCTTGGTCCTGGGCAGCCTCGCGCTCACACTGGCGCTGAGCCCGCTCGCGGGCTCGGCCGCCGATGCGGCCGGCCGCCCCGCGCGTGTCGGCTCCAAGAACTTCACCGAGTCGGTGATTCTCGCCGAGCTGCTGCGGCTCGACGCCGAGCGCCATGAGCTCACTCTGCAGCACGAGCGCGCCCTCGGGGGTAGCGCCATCCTGTGGCGGGCGCTACTCGAGGGCAGTATCGACGTCTACCCGGAATACGTGGGAACCCTGACGCAGGAGCTGCTGCATGGGCTGCCGCAGCCGGTCATGGAGCGCGAGCTGACGCGGGCGCTGTATGCGCGCGGGCTCGCCGCGAGCGCGCCGCTCGGGTTCGAGGATCGCTACGCGCTCGGCGTGCCGGAGGCGCTGGCCGCTCGGCTGCGGCTGCGCACGATCTCGGATCTGTCAGCGCACCCGGAGCTGCGCTATGCGCTTTCCAATGAGTTCATGAACCGCGCGGACGGCTGGCCGGGACTGCTGCGCACTTACGGACTTGCCCCGCGCACGCTACGCGGCATGGAGCACACCCTCGCCTATCGGGCGCTGGCGGCTGGCGCTGCCGACGTCGTCGATCTCTACACCACCGATCCGGAAATCGAGGCCTACCACATCAGCGTGCTCGCGGATGACCGCCATTACTTCCCGAGCTACCAGGCGGTGTGGCTGTATCGGCTCGATGCGGCTGCGCGTTGGCCGGCGTTGCTACCGACCTTCGACGATCTGGCCGGACACATCTCTGAACCCGCCATGCGCCGCATGAACGCGGCGGCGCAGCTCGAGCAGCGCGATGAGACCGCGGTGGCCGCAGCCTTTCTCGCGCAGCTGCATCTGGCGTCAAGCACGGCCGCGCACGGAGCGGCGACTACGGTGCCCGGCGGCCGGGAGTCAGCCGCAGCGACTGAGGCCGGCGAATCGAGTGCGATCGCGATAACGCACCAGCTCGCGGCGCGCACCCGCGAGCACCTGGCGCTGGTAGGAATCTCGCTCGCGCTGGCGCTGATGGTCGGGTTACCGCTCGGGATCGCGGCCGCAAAGCTGCCGACCTTCGGGCGTTTCGTGCTCGCGGTGAGCGTGGTGCTGCAGACCGTGCCCACGCTGGCGATGCTGGTATTCATGATTCCTCTGTTCGGCATCGGCGCTACACCCGCGATCGCCACGCTGTTTCTCTACAGCCTGTTGCCGATCGTGCGCAATACTCTGACCGGATTGACCACCATTCCGGCGCCGCTGCAGGAGTCAGCCGCCTCACTCGGATTGCCCGAGCATGTACGGCTGCTGCGCATAGAGCTACCTCTGGCCGCGCGCACCATCGTCGCGGGGATCAGTACGGCTGCGGTCATTAACGTGGGCACGGCGACATTGGGCGCGTTGATCGGTGCCGGCGGGTATGGGGAGCCGATCCTGACCGGGATACGGCTGAATAATTTGCCGCTGATTCTCGCGGGCGCCGTTCCGGCGGCGCTGCTGGCACTGCTGGTCATGGGGTTGTTTCAGCTGCTGGAGCGCTGGCTGACGCCGCGTGGGCTGCGTGCCAGCCACGAGGGTTGAGCTGAAGTCATTGAGTCGAAGTGATTTGAGCCGCGACGGTCTCAGCGACGCACCCGTACCCGGGCGAGCCCGCGGCACCCTTCGAGAAACAGAGCGACGGCGGCATCCGCCCAGGCGTCGAGCTCTGCGCTGGTCATCGGCGCGCCGAGGCCGATAATGCGACGCTGTGGAACGGTGACCACCATCTGCAGAAATTGCTCGGCAGCGAAGGTGCGTTGCTCGGCGCTGAGGCGCTCATCGTGCAGCTCGCGCGCGAGCAGGTTGGCGATCAGCGTCGTGGCATCACGCGCCCAGCCCTCTTCGTAAACGGCGCGCACCAGATTCGGAAAACGCGCTGACTCGGCCGTGACCAGCCGTTGCAGCGCAATCGCCTGCGCCGACAGCGCCGCCCGCAACAGCAGCCCCGCGAGGCGTCGCAGGATGTGGTGCAGCGTCGTGCCTTCGAGCAGCGGTACGCCGGCCGGCGGCCGAATCTCCTCGACGATCCGATGGACTACCGCGGCGAACAGCGCCGCCTTGTCATCGAAGCGATGATAGAAAGTGCGCTTCGAGATGCCCGCGCGCGCGGCGACTGCCTCGATGGAAGTGGAGCCGTAGCCCTCGCTTAGAAACAACTCGGTCGCCGCGCGCAGAATCTGCTCGCGCAGCTCCAGCGCCTGCGCCCGCGAGGGCCTGCCGCCGCGATTCTTGTGCTGTGCTCGAGATCGATGGCCGTCCCTACCGCCGCCGATAGAGACCGGACGCTCGGTACCGGACTTGGGCTCCATGGAGTCCAGAGTAGCGCATGCGCGGCGCTGCGTAATAACCGCGCGACGCTTGGTACCAGCGCGTGGCGGGAGGCGCGTAATAGCCAGTCGATCCATAGTAGGCCGGCGGCGCATAGTACGGCGCCCCGGGCCGGTAGTAGGTCCCCGCGGCTGGGTAGTAGCCGGACGCCGGATAAGCCGGGCCATAGTAGTAGCCGCTCGCCGCAGGATAGCCCGCCGCGGGTGCCCCATAAGCCGAGGCTGCCGCCGCTCCGGCGACCAGCGGCACGGCCGCCGCGCGGGCTGCAGCGCCGAGCAGGTGACCCAGCGCCCAGGGCGCAAACAGGAGCGGACCCGCGGCGTCGGCCGGGGTGCTCTGCAGCCCAGACACCGCGGTCGCGGCGGCGGCGAGGACCATGGCAAATTTGGATCGAAGCATGGCTCTACCCTCGGTGGTGCATGGGACGATCGGATCGTAACCGTGTCTGACGATAAACGCAACGGTACCGGTGCGTTTCATTAAATGATCTCATGGCAAGGCGATCGAGCAGTCGCCCGACACAAGCCGACAGGGAGGCAGGCGCGGGGGCGACGGCGACGGGGCGGCAGGCGACGGCGACGGGGCCGCAGGGGACGGGGCCGCAGGACAGCCGCAGTCGCCGGCCCGCTCAGCGCGCTGCGCGGCCGGCCTCGGCGCCGCTCAAGGTACGCGTCAACCACGCCGCAATCTGCCCGAGTGCGACGTCGCACTGAGGAAAGCGCACGACCGTGGCCGGGTTCACCGGAAAATTGTGGTGCATGTCGGGCGCATGCAGCCGCGTGACTGCGACCCCGGCGGACCGCAGCTTGTCCGCATAGGCGATGCCCTCATCGCGGAGCACGTCG
>JASHTF010000140.1 GCA_030040715.1 Gammaproteobacteria bacterium
CAGGTACGCGACGGCGTCATTGAGGGTGTACACGCGGGGGGCACGCGTGTGGCGCAGGACGAGCGCGAGGCACTGGCCATCCCCGGTGTACCGAATGTACACAGCCACGCGTTCCAGCGAGCGATGGTCGGCTTGGCGGAACGCGCGGGACCTCAAGGTAGCGATGACTTCTGGTCGTGGCGCGAGGTGATGTACGCATTCCTGAGGCAGCTCGAGGCGGACGACGTCGAGGCGATCGCCGCCTACGCCTACGCCGACATGCTCGAGGCGGGCTTCACCAGCGTAGCGGAGTTTCATTACCTGCACCGGGACGCCCAGGGCAGGCCGTACGCCAACCCGGCGGAACTCGCGTTGCGCCACCATGTGGCGGCTGAAAGCACCGGGATCGGGCTCACCCTGCTGCCGGTATTTTACGAGGCGAGCCAGTTCGGCGGAGCGCCTCCCACGGCCGGGCAGCAACGCTTCATCACCGATCTCGACAGTTTTGCGGACATCGTCGCACGCGTGAGGTCCGGCGTGCGGCGATCTCCGGGGCGCAACGTCGGCATAGCGCCGCATTCGTTGCGAGCAGTGACGTTCGAGCACCTGGCCACGCTCATCGAGCTATCTCCAACCGGGCCGATTCATATTCACGCCGCGGAGCAAATGAAAGAGGTCGATGACTGCGTTGCCTACTGCGGATCGCGGCCGGTCGAGTGGCTGCTGCACAACGCCCTCGATGCTCGCTGGTGCGTGGTCCATGCCACACACGTGAGCTCCGAGGAGACATTGGGTCTGGCGGGAAGCGGCGCGGTCGCGGGGCTTTGCCCGTCGACGGAAGCAGATCTGGGTGATGGCATCTTTCCGGCCGCCCTCTACCAGCGGGCGCAGGGGCGCTGGGCGATCGGTACCGACTCACACGTCGCCTTGGATGCGGGTGACGAGCTGCGACTGCTCGAATACGTACAACGTCTGAGCTCACGCACCCGCAACGTTCTGGCATCCCCGACGCGACCCTCGACCGGCCGCAACCTCTATCAAGCCGCCCTCGACGGTGGCGCCCAGGCGCTCGGGATGCGTGTCGGCGCGATCGCTCCAGGATATCGGGCAGACTTCTTAGTGCTGGACGAGCGGCACCCGGATCTCGAGGGGCACACCGAGGACAGCATTCTCGACACCTGGATATTCACCACGGGCCGGCCTTTGATTCGCACCGTCATCGCCGGCGGGGAACGGGTGGTACGAGATCGCCGCCATCACCTGCGTGACCGGATCGACGCCGACTATCGTCGAGTCATGCGACGGCTGCTGCGGACGGAGCGCGCATGAACGATATTCAGGCGGGCGTTCCTGCCGATGCGAGCTCGACTCCTCGCTATCGCGAAATCCACGACGCTTTGCGGGAGCGGATCATTTCCGGCAGTTGGGCCCCTGGGTACAAGCTTCCCTCCGAGCCCGAACTCGCCAAGAAGTTCGATTGCGCACGCATGACGGTCAGCAAGGCTCTCGCTGCGCTCGCCAACCAGGGCCTCATCACTCGTCGCCGCAGGGCTGGGACCGTCGTAAACACGCCCCGTCCGCAGGAATCGATACTCGAGATCCATGATATTGAATCCGAGGTCATGGCCGCGGGACACGCCTACCTGTACCAGTGCTTGCATCGCCAGATTCGACGAGCTTCCGCCTCCGACGCGGCAGCACTGAGCGTATCGCGAGGGACCTCGGTGCTGGTGCTGGTGGGATTGCACCGCGCGGACGGAAGACCTCACGCGCTGGAGGACCGCTTGATCAACCTGGCGGCTGTCCCAAAGGCGCGACGGGAGAAGTTCAGCAGGATCTCACCCGGACGCTGGCTGCTCGCGCAGGTCCCGTGGACGGAGGCCGAGCATCAAATATCGGCATTGAATCCGGACCGAACCGCCGCACAGCGACTCGGCATCCGCCACCACGAAGCCTGCTTGTGTATCGAGCGCACGACCTGGCTTGACAGTCAGCACATTACCTACGTGCGTATCCTCTATCCCGCCGATCAGCACCGTCTGATCGCAAGGTTTCAATATGACCCGGTTCGATGGTCAGCGTAGGTCGAACAGCAGTATTTCCGCGTCCGTCTCGGCCTCACTCTCTATCCGACCTTCATTCTCGACCGCAGCGCCATCTCCCGCGCGCATCTCAGTGCCGTTGAGCGCAACGATGCCGCGCACCACCTGGAACCAGACCCCGCGACCGGGTTCCACCGCGTGCACCACTCCTTGGCCGGAGCGAAGCTGAGCGGTGAACGGGCGCGCATCCTGGTGCAGCGTGACGGCCCCATGCTCGCCTGCGGGCGCCGCGACCAGTCGCAGTCGTGCGCGCCGCTCGTCGATCGGGAATGCCTTCTGCTCGTAGCTGGGCGGTAACCCGAGCTGATCCGGAAGGATCCAGATCTGCAGGAAATGCAGCGGCTCCGTCGTCGAGGGGTTGAATTCGCTATGCCTCACGCCGGTACCGGCACTCATGCGCTGGACCTCACCGGGTCGGATGCGGGTGCCATTGCCGAGGCTGTCGCTGTGCTCGAGGACACCTTCCAGCACGTACGAGATGATCTCCATGTCCCGATGGCCGTGGGGAGGAAAGCCCGCCCCGGGTACGACGCGGTCCTCGTTGATGACGCGCAGGCTGCGAAAACCCATTTGCTGCGGATCGCGGTAGTGCGCAAATGAAAATGTATGGCGGCTGTCGAGCCATCCTGTTCGGGTCGCGCCGCGCGCCATCCGATCTCGAAACGTGATCATCGCCGTTGCGTTAAAGCCGCCAGGGTCGAGCTTAGCCTATCTGATCGTATCGGCCATACCATTGTCCAATAGCTGCTGAGTCGGCCTTCTGGCGTAATCGCTCTCGGTGATCAGGTGTGCTCACCAAGAGAGGTCGTATGAGCGCAGAAATCGAAGTGCCGACGCCGTCGCCAGCACTTGACGCGCGACCAAACGGCGTCTCTGATTCCGACGCTTCGAGGGCAGCAAGTCGTGCCCGATATTCACAGACCGAGGTCGAGCGGGCGGGGCTTCTGATAAGACGCGCCATGTCGTACGTAGATAGCGACCGCGAGGCTGTGTGGCGCTGTCTGAGGGATGCTTCGGCCCTGCTCGGCTCCGTGGGGCAGCGCTCCCTCGAGACTGCAACCGCGGAAAGTCCGGTATTCCGGCCGGGAGGGCTGGCGCGCTGGCAGAGCAAGCGAGCACTCGCCTACATCGAGGCCAACCTCGGGTCGAAGATGGTGATCCACGAGCTGGCGGGTCTGGTCGCTTTCAGCAAGAGCCACTTCTCACGGGCATTCAAGCGCAGCCTCGGATTGTCGCCGATGGAGTATGTGGTCAGCAGACGAGTAGAGCGGGCAAAGGTCCTGATGGCATCGACGCCGGAACGTCTCACGGAGATTGCGCTCGCGTGCGGCTTTGCTGATCAGTCGCATTTAAATCGATCGTTTCGCCGTATAGCGGGCGTCAGTCCCGGCGTATGGCGTCGTACTCACGCCGAGACCGGAAGTTTGATTCGGCGGCGGTGCGATTCAGCGGGCGCTGATCGGCGCCATTCCGCGCTCGAGTCCAGCGAGCGCCGGTTCGAGTGATGAGGTCATAGACAGGTCTGAGGACGTTCGTGGCTCCGAATGCTGCGGCGCCTCCGCACCGGACATCGGTCGGCAAATGACAACCCTACGCGAAGTGCTGCAGCAAGCCGATGCACGCAGGATCGCTGTGGGACATTTCAATGCGTCCGATCTCGTTACCCTCTACGGTATCGTTCAGGCCGCGCGCGAGCGCGATGTTGCGGTGATCGTCGGGGTCTCGGAGGCCGAGCGCCGCTTCATCGGGATCCACGAACTGGTGGCGCTGGTATCGAGTCTGCGCGAAACCAAAGGACCACCCATTTTCCTCAATGCCGATCACACGCATTCGTTGTCGGGGGCCCTGGAGGCAGCGAAAGCCGGTTTTGACTGGGTGGTGTGCGATTTTTCCTCGCTGCCATTCGGGCAGAACATACTGCTGACCAAGGCAGCCGTCACGGCGGTGAAAGCCCTGCGTCCCGACATCCTGGTGGAGGGGGAGATCGGGGATATCGGCAGCGGCTCTGCCATCCACGCCAGCGCGCCAGATCGCAGCGGGACGCTCACGACACCCGAAGAAGCCGGCCAGTTTGTCGAGGAGACTGGAATCGATACCCTTGCTCCCGCCGTGGGCAACATGCACGGCGTCCTCAGGAGCATGTTGTGCACCCAGGCGAGGAAGCATCTGGAGGTGGCGCGGATCCGTGCGATCAAGCAACGCGTCGGTATCTTCATGACGCTACACGGCGGCTCGGACACCGACGATGGCGATCTGCGGGAAGCAATCGCGGCGGGCATGACGGTTGTGCACATCAATACCGAGGTCCGGCTCGCCTGGCGGCGCGCATTGGAGCAGGCCCTGGCGACACAGGAAGACGAGATTGCTCCCTATAGGTTGCTTGCGCCGGCGCTCGCTGCTGTCAGGCAAGTCGTCGCCGAGCGGCTTGCGCTGTTTACCGAGGGTGAGTCGCAGCGCTCGATCTAAGTGGATCGTACGCTCACCGGCGACCGCACAGTCCTGCGGCGCCGCTCGACTACTCTTTTTGCGCCATGGCCAGGTTCGCTGCGCCAGCCAATGACGTCATCAGATACTGGATCGGCGACCGCCGGATGTACGCGCCGCCATCGACGCGACCGATACTATTGTGCTATGGAGTCACACGACTCCTTTTGCTGTCATTCGAGCTCGTCACGAGCCAAATGCGACAGGAACCCCAACCCCATGTCCGCTCTCATGGCCGAGCCGCAGGCCGAATTGCGTGCGCATATCCGCTGGCTGCTTGAGGCCGGGAAGCTACCGCTTCGAGCGCAGAATCAACAGCTCTTCGGGGGCTGTGGCGAGAACCAAGTGTGTGATTGCTGTGATCGCCGTATCGCTCAGGACGAGGTGCTGTACGAAATCGAAATTGAGTCTCCGGGACACCTTCGTCTTACCATGCACCTGCAATGTTTCAAGGCATGGGAAATGGAATCCCGTGGAAGACGTCGCGCACAGGAGGAGTCACTCGGCGCGTTGGTGCGCAACGCGAAATAACCGCATGACTCGTGGGACGTCACCGAAGACCAAGAACAGACCAAGCGTACTGATCGCACCTCCGCTGCGCTGTGTCACTCAAGACTCGCGGCGCCGTGACGCCGGTATCGGCACTTTGTACTGCAATGTTAATGGAATCAAGCCAGTAACAAAGCGGCCATAAACCGCTTGTCCAGCGCCTGCCCGGCGCAAGTATCCTCCGCCGACTCCGGCTCGTCGCTTGCCGGCGACTCCGCGGAGCAAACCCGGCGTCGATAGATCTAATTTCCTCAGCGTGACTGAGACCACGGTCTCAGCACAGAGCCACGCCGAGTGGCACTCTGGCACGCCGTTACGTGCCGATTATAGAGACCTGGTTACCGCTTGCTCGTGCTACGGCGTACAGCGCCACTGTCCCGGGCGATGGCGGCGTCGATGTAGCCCCGCTTGAGGACTGACTGATGGTGGCGCAGAAGTTCGTCGCAGTGATCGATGACGACGAGTCGGTGCGCGAGTCGCTGCCGGACCTGCTACGCGCCCACGGTCATGCGGCCAAAGCATTCGCGTCAGCGGATGAGTTCTTAGGCTCCGGTTCGATAGCCGACGCGCAGTGCCTGATTCTCGACGTGGTCATGCGGGGTATGTCCGGACCGGAGCTGCAGCGAGAACTCATCGTTCGCGGACACGAGATCCCAATCATCTTCATAACCGCACACGCCGGCGCCACCGTCCCCGCCGATCTCATCAAGCAGGGGGCCGTCGCTTGCTTATTCAAACCATTCAGCGAGGACGACTTGCTCGAAGCGCTGGCTGCTGCCCTGCGCTAGATTGCCCCGCCAGTCGATTATTACGCCGGGACGCAACGCCTACCGCGCAGCCACCCGCAGGCAGCGGGCGGGGCGCTTCTCACATACTCCCGACCGCTTCTCGCCACGCCCGCGGACATGGCGCGACGGACGGGCAATGGTTGACGGTCCGCCTGGCGGGCTTGATGAAAGCAGCAGCAACGCCGAGTCGTGCTGCGATTCGGACGAGATCCGGCAACGACCCCGCCTCCATCTTGCGCATCACGTTGCCCCGATGGGCCTTCACCGTAATCTCTGAAATGCCGAGTTCTGAGCCGACCTGCTTGTTCAACAAGCCGGACACTACCAATGCCATGACCTCGCGTTCCCGGCGACTGAGCGAAGCGTATCGGGCGCGCCATGTCTCGGTATCGGTCTCCCGAGAAAGTGCGTTGCGACTGTCTTCAAGAGCTTCCTGGATCGCATTCAACAGCACCTGATCATTAAAGGGTTTTGTCAGGAACTCGACCGCGCCGGCCTTCATCGCCTGTACCGTGGTCGGCACATCGGGAAAGCCAGTAATAAAGATGATCGGCAACTCGGTTCGATCGGAGATGAGTCGCTGCAACTCGAGCCCACTCAGATCCGGGAGCGTGACATCCAGAACCAGGCAATTCGGAGTCCGCATCCGTGGATGGGCAAGGAAATCCTTGGCTGACGCGAACACGGTCACTTGCCAACCCGCGCACTGGATCATGGACTCCAGAGATTCTCGCACCGACGGATCATCGTCGATGACGAACACTACCGGTCGCGACTCTGCGGAGTATGAACTCGGCGCATCCGAAATCGTTTCGCTCTGGTTGAACATGTCTGCTCCTCCGATGACCTACGGCGTCTAGTGTAAGACTAACGCGCCTGATTTCGGGACCCTACTGTCATTTCTTTCAGTTATTTCGAACTGCGGCGGCGCTGGCATCGACCACGTCGGGCGGCATTCCCGCTGTAACGCGAATGGGAGCTACGGCTTTTGATACCGTGACACATCAGCGACAGAGCGCGTTGGCAGCGCTGCTGTACGCGGCCCTGATCCGCGTACCAATGTGCCCGCCAAGACGGCGATGCCCTGCAGGGCAGGTGGTTGCTCGCGAAGCGCGTCTGACCCAGTACTAACGCGTCTGACCCAGTACTGAAGTTCGGTCAGACTCACTCGCCGGTTCCGCCGAGGCCGGCGAATCTATCTTTTCGGATGCCGGAGGCAGACCAGCTCGTCTCGCGCAGCGCCCACCCTCCCAATATCAAGGACTCATTTCGTGGAGGATGGCGGGCGTAGGCGATGATGTCGATGGTACGTTAGTATCGGTCGGGTGACCGGGGCTGCGTAGACTATGAACGGCCGCGTGCGGCCGCGGCCTCTAAGGTTCCTTCAGTGAACGCTCCTCTGGCTGGCGTGGCCTCAGGCAGATCGGAACGGGCAGGCCACGGCTCCGCGCCGCGTCGGATATGCAGCTGATGGGGATCGAAAAGGAGAAGGTCGAGCCCGGGCCTTCATCGTTAGCACTCGCCCAGAGTCGACCTTCGTGGCTCTCGATGATGGAGCGGCTGATCGAGAGGCCGATACCCATCCCGGTAGCCTTGGTCGTATAGAACGCCTCGAACAGCTTGTCCGCGTTCTGAGGATCAATGCCGACACCTGAGTCCCGAACCGACAGCCGCACCCGGTGCGTGCCTTCTCGGGCGGTAGAAACCAGCAGGCTACGCGGACGATCGACGAGCTCGCGCATCGCGTCAGCCGCGTTCAGGATCAGATTCAGAATGACCTGCTGAAGCTGGACCCGATCACCCGAGACGGCAGGTAACTCTTGCTCGAAATCGCTACGCACGATCACGCCATTTTGTTGCAGCTCGCTCGACGAGAGCGCGAGTACCTCACGGGCCGCGTCGTTCAGGTTGACAGGCTCGGTCTTGGGCGGCCTGCGCGTAAACAAGGCGCGTAGACGTTGGATCACCTCCGACGCCCGATTGCCGTCACGCATAGTGCGCTGTGCGGTCGTGAGGGCGCCGTTTATATTCGGCGGGTCGGCGGCCAGCATGCGCAGGCACGTGCTCGTGTTGGTAATGATGCCCGAGAGCGATTGACTGATCTCATGCGCGATCGAAGCCGTTAACGCGCTCAGGGTCATGACCCGCGCCATATACGAGAGCTCTGCGCGAGCCTTATCGAGAGCGGCTTCGGTGACCCTGCGCTCGGTCACATCCTGGATGGCACCCATGAATAGCGGCGGCCCGTCCGCGTACCTCACTACGTGCGCGACCGAGTGCAGATGCTTCACCTTCCCACTGCGGGTGACGATGCGGAAGATCTGATCCAGATCTGTGCCTTGCGTTGCGGCGCGTATGAAGTTGGCCTGTGCCGAGGCGACGTCGTCCGGATGCATCAGCTCGCTTACCGCCTGTCGCGAGATCTTGGTTCCAGGCTCGAACTCGAAGATGCGGTAGAGCTCATCAGACCACACGTAATTGTCTGCCACCACGTCCGCCGTATAGCTGCCGGTCTGGCTGAGCCGCTGCGCTTCGGTGAGGTAGCGGTACGCCTGTCGAAGCTCCGCCTCGGCGCGTTTGCCGTCGTCGATGTCGATCTGCAGGCAGCACCAATGCACGATTTGCCGCTGTTCGTTGCGCAGCGGAAAGCCTCTCACCCGCATCCAGCGATAGATTCCATCGGCGCGTCGTTGACGCGCCTCCAAGTCGTAAGGCTGACCCGTGTCGCGCGAATTGCGCCAGGTTGCAAGCACGCGCGGATAGTCTTCGTGATGAAACAACGCCCCGGTTACCGACCCCTGCAGATCCTCCAAGGATGTACCGAAGAACTCCAGCACGTGCCGGTTTGCCAGCTCGAGATCCCCGTCGGGTGTCATCACCATCACCAGCGCCGGCAGCCCATCGAAGATCAAGCGGAAGTAGCTCTCTTGGGCGCGCGCGATGTCCTCTGCCTGCCGTCTCTCCTCGATATCGATGTTGACGCCGCACCACCTGACAATCTGTCCCGCGGGCCCGGGGATCGGCGCGGCACTCCAGAGGAAGCGCCGATACTCGCCGTCGTAGCGCCGCAACCGAACGACCAGCTCGCCGGCACGTCCTGAATCGGTGAAGGAGCGCCAGCGTTCGAGCAACCGAGGTAGATCCTCCGCGTGGACTGCGCAGTGCCATCCAAGACCTCTCGTCTGATCCAAAGAGAGTCCAGTGTATTGGCACCAACGCTGGTTAATGAATTCGACACGACCATCCGCGAGCGCGGTCCAGACCAACCCCGGAAGCGCATCAATGAGGCGATTGAGTCCGAACTTCATGTTGTCCTTTTTCTTGCTATGCAGGGCTACAGCATGAGCCAAACGTTCTTCCGTGAACGCCAAGCAGCGCCATCATCATAAACCTGAATCTGCCCCGTATCCGTGCGGATGTCGAAGCCGCTCAACCAGTAGTTGCCGCCGCTACTGAGCTATCCAGGTGCCCGCTACTACCAAGGTCTTATAGACGACCCCTTAGAAAGCTGTCCAGGATCCATAGAGGCGGAGTCGCGCGGACACCAGGAGAGAGTGATGGGCACCATTACGGCGAAGGACGGCGCAATGATTTATTACAAGATTGGGGCAAAGGATCAGCCGTGGTGTGCTCTCATGGATGGCCGCTGAACTGCGATGCCTGGGACGGGCAGGCGGGTGCAAGGCGTGCCCGCCGATGAGAAGTGCTACGCGAATCCGATGCTGACGATCCAGGCCACGACGTGGCTATCGAATGAACAGCAGCTGTGTAATGATGTCTTGAGTGGTGCGATTACAGATATTCACGTCCCGTATGGATCGCGGGAATTGAATCAACTGCACCTCGTCTTGCGATAGCGCGGCTGCAATTCGTGCGGGAGGATGAACCAACCCCTCCGTGATCAGTTCCTCAGAGCTCGTTGGTTTCGGCCCAAGACTCATCTGTCAGCTATGGCGGATAGCTTTCCAGGGCGACGACAATCCAACCCCCAAACAGGCTCGGCGGGCGTAACTCGCCCGCCGAGCAAAAACCAACGTGCATTGGGGGAAGCATATAGAGAGCGCACGTTGGGTGAGCTCGGACAAATTCGACGCTGCCGTTGCTCTTTTGAACCACGCCGGATGATTGTGCAGCTACTCCACGGCACACTGTTACCGCGATGTCACGCCGACCTTGCAGTGGTCACGTGGGCAGCGCAACTAACGGCAGTTATCACAGCACGAACGTGCCGATGGATCGATTGCACGAAGGTATCGAGTTACTCTTACGAAGTCATCGTAGCCTCGCGCTCTTACGGGAGATAGCTTCACATGCAGCGATCCGACACGGTGTGGCCGGAGCTGAGTTATCCAGGGTGGCGCGATACCGCCGCGACTTTGCAGCTATGGACTCAGATCGTGGGCAAGGTGCGGCTGGGACTGACACCATGGGTCAACCATAGCTGGCAAGTCCCGCTGTACGTCAGCAGTCGAGGACTGGGCACCTCGCCGATCCCGGCGGGTGATCAACTCTTCGAGATCGAATTCGACTTCATCGATCACCGACTGCTCGTGCGCACCAGCTGGGGCCCGCAACGGAGCCTTCCGCTCGAACCGCAGTCGGTTGCTGAATTCTATGAGCGCCTCAGCGCGTCGCTGCGTGAGCTCGGAATCGTGGTGCAGATACACCAGATGCCGAACGAGCTGATAGATCCGATTGCGTTCTCGAAGGACTGGACCCATCACTCCTACGACTTTGGTGCCGCGCATGCGTTCTGGCGCGCTCTGCTGCAGGCCGATCGGATTTTCAAACGCTTCCGCAGCGGCTTTCTCGGCAAGGTCAGCCCGGTGCATTTCTTTTGGGGAAGCTTCGACCTCGCGGTTACCCGCTTCTCCGGGCGCACCGCGCCGCCTCATCCGGGAAGCGTCCCCGGCCTGCCCGACGCCGTGGTGCGCGAAGCTTATTCGCATGAGGTGAGCAGCGCGGGCTTTTGGCCCGGAAACGACGCTTTTCCACAAGCTGCCTTTTATTCGTATGCGTACCCCGAGCCGCAGGGTTATCGCTCGCGGTCGGTCACGGCAGGTGCCTGCTTCGATCAGGCCCTGGGAGAATTCATCCTGCCTTACGATCGCGTTCGCAAGGCCGCGAACCCCGAAGAGTTGTTGCTCGATTTCCTGGCGATGACTTATCAGGCAGCGGCGGACGCGGGTCACTGGGATCGCGCTGCTCTGGAATGTCCACTGGGCATTCCAGGACGGGTGCGGCCAGTTGCGGCGGTCTAGCCAGCGGTCCGAACGCAACGATCGCTAGGAGAGACCGGAGACCGCCTCACGGCGGTCTCTCCCAATGGCTACGCCGTTCCTCGAGTCGGAATTACGCCGCCATATTCTTCTGGACTGCGCTCGCGGCTTTGTGGATCACGTCGAGCACCAGGTCGGGCTGAGACAGCATGGGAACGTGACTGCTGTCGATCTCAAAGGTGCCGGCGTGCATGCGCTTTGCCAGGAAGCGTTCCAGTTCGGGTTGGACCGTACGGTCCTGGGTCGCCACGATGTACCAGTTTGGCTTCGACCTCCAAGCGGTGCCTTCAACTTTCTGGTTGAACAGGTCCGCGGCCGGCGCTGCGTGGGTGGCCCATACGAGCCGTTGCTCTTGCGGCGTCAGATCGCCCGCAAAGCATTCGATACCGGACGGCTTCATCCAGACGCGCCCGTCTGTGACCTCGATGTGAGCAAAAACGTCGGTAACGGGAAACTTGGCTTGCTGGCTCTGCGAGGTTTCGTCGGCATCAGGCGCGAGTGCGGCGATGTAGATGAGCCCCGCAACCCGGGGATCGGTCCCGGCGGCCGTGATCACGGTACCGCCGTAGGAATGGCCGACCAGGATGACCGGACCGCCGACCCGGGCCAGCGTGCCCTTCACGGCGGCGACGTCGCCGGCGAGCGTGTCGAGGCCGTACTGGGCAGCGATCACCTCGTGCCCGTCGGCCTGAAGATGCGGGATCACCTTGCTGAAGGACGAGCCATCGGCCCAAATTCCGTGGACGAACACGATGCTCGGCTTGATTTTTGAGTTCATGACTGCAGGTCCTCCTGATAATGATCGGTACGCTTGGACTCAGGATCGCGTCGTGGCACCTCCGGAGCGAGCCAGGACGATTATCCCATTTGACGCATCGGGCGGCTGCTCAACCACATATAACCTGGGCGCTCGCGCGTGTCGCATGCGCCCGATTCGAGGATCGACATTGATCGGAGCAGCGAGCAGATATCGATCACCGAGCCAGGAGACCGCGTGCTGACGCGCGAGAGTGTAATCGTGCGTCGGCAGTGATGTTCGGGTAGCTTGCAGTTTCATGAAACCCCTCCGTTACTTGAGGGCGACATTGAAGCCGCTGCGATGCAGAATCACCCCTCAGGACCGGACGGTAGCGACGATAAGAATCCTCCTACCGCTCTACGTAGCCGGCGAACGCTCGGCGGCTCGATGCGGTGGATTCAAAGCGCCGACCGAATTCAGCGCCGGCCAGTCCTGATCGACTCGTCGCGCAGCTCGATCCAGGTTGGCGCGTGATCGGAGCTCTTCTCCCAGCCGCGCACGTGCCTGTCCACCCCCGCCGCGGTTAGCGCCTCGCTCAGCGCCGGGCTTATCAGCAGGTGATCGATACGCAGACCCGCATCGCGTGCATAGGCGTTGCGGAAATAGTCCCAGAACGTATAGATCCTCTCGCCCGGGTGGAGTGCCCGTAACGTATCGGTCCAGCCCTGCGCCAGCAGCCGCGTGTAGGCTGCGCGCGTTTCCGGTCGAAACAGCGCGTCATCGACCCAGCGCTCCGGCTTGTATGCGTCGATCTCGGTAGGGATCACGTTGTAATCGCCGGCGAGCACGACCGGGACACCGCTCGAGATCAGCTCGGCAGCGCGCGCGGTAAGGCGCTCGAACCAGCGCAGCTTGTAGTCGAATTTGGGTCCAGGAGCTGGGTTGCCATTGGGTAGATAGAGGCAGCCGATGGTCAGCGGGCCGACCGTAGCCTCCATATAACGGCTGTGTACGTCCTCCGGATCGCCGGCCAGACCGCGCTGAATCTCCACCGCCGCAGCACTGCGAGTGAGAATCGCCACCCCGTTCCAGCTCTTCTGGCCGTGCCACAGCGCCTGATACCCGGCCATGGCGAGTGCCGCCTGCGGGAATCTCTCCTGGGGCGCCTTGAGCTCCTGCAGGCAAACCACGTCCGGGCGCGACTCATCGAGCCAGCGCACGAGCACGGACAGGCGGCTGGTGATTCCATTCACGTTATAGGTCGCGATGCGCATTGCCCAGGGTCTTCATTTAGACTGTCGGACCGGGTCGGGGGGGGGGTCAGCCCGCAGGCGTGAGGATAGAAAGTTTTCGGCCGATGCGCCATGCATGCCGCTCCTCCCCAAGTGCGACCACGCAGCCTCATGAGTACCATTGGCCATCGCCAATATGCCGATTCCCGTCTGCAGAGCCCCTGATCCCGACACGCGCCCACCGCGCTACCAGCCACCGCCGGGAGCGTGTGATGCGCACTGCCACATCTTTGGCCCAGCCAACCGCTACCCGTACGCGCCGGACCGCTCCTATACGCCGCCGGACGCGCCACTGGAGCGGTTCCGCGAGCTGCAGGTAATACTTGGGCTCAAGCGTGCCGTGCTGGTAAACGCCAGCTGCCACGGCCGCGACAACCGCGTGATCACCGATGCAATCGCGCAAAGTGGGGGCGCCTATCGCGGGGTCGCCAACGCCGATGGCACCTTCACGGAGCGTGACTTCGAGCGACTGCACACGGCGGGCTGCCGTGGTGTGCGCTTCAACTTCGTCAAGCATCTCGGCGGGGTGCCGGACCTGGACGAATTTCATCAGGTGCTGCAGCGAATCCAACCGCTCGGATGGCACCTGGACCTGCACTTCGACGCCGGCGACCTGCTCGAGTTCGGCGCCTTGCTGCGCCGCCTGCCGGTAGCGTTCATCATAGATCACATGGGTCGAGTACCGACTGCGGCCGGAATCACCCAGCCCGCGTTTCAGGAGCTGCTGGCGCTGCTGCGCGCGAACGAGCGCTGCTGGGTGAAGATCAGCGGTTCGGAGCGTATCTCGGCCGCGGGGCCGCCCTTCACGGATGCGGTCCCGTTCGTTCAGGCGTTGGTCGCCGCCGCGCCCGACCGGATCCTCTGGGGCACCGACTGGCCGCACCCGAATATCTCCAAGCACATGCCGAACGATGGCGATCTCGTGGACCTGATTCCGCTGATGATGCCGGAGCCGGCCATGCAACGCCGGATCCTGATCGACAACCCACAGCGTCTCTATCAGTTCACGGACGGAACGATGTCATCGGCGACGGCAGCGGCCCGATGAGACAGCAGCAGGACTATGACGACATCCCGGGCACGACGGTGTTCGACGCCGAGCGCGCGCGGCAGGGATTTCAGCTGAACCAATTCTGCATGTCGCTCATGGACGCTGA